>NZ_LEKM01000136.1 GCF_009761375.1 Ursidibacter arcticus
GTTAATTGGATACAACAAATTGGGGTGCAGATCAGACATAACGTCCGCTTAAATTTTAAGAACACTTTAGCATTTTACACTCGATATTTCGTCTACTTAAAACTCATAACGTATGCCAATATTAAAATTACGCCCTAATGCAGAATAAGTATCTGCATTTTGTCTATTTAAAGTTGCTGTACGATCTGCCGATTCAGAAGAACTTTGAACTGCAAAATATGAAATATCAGACCAATTCCAATACTTTTTATTGAAAACATTATTCACATTCGCAGAAAGAGTTAAATTCTTAACTGGTTTCCAGTAAGCGCCTAAATCAACAAGATTGACTGAACGAACAGGGTTATAAATACTACCATTAATATCTTTATCCGATTTCGCTCTAATGTGAGTGAGTTGAATATCGGCACCAAATTGTTCTGCTTCATAACCTAAACCTGTTTTTAATTTCAAAGGCTGAATTGTGTTGATTGGTGATTTTTTCTCTTGCTGTTCCGATTTCCCTTTCGCATAAGCCACTCCACCTGAAATAAAGAAGTTATTCCAAGACCATTTAGCATCTGCGGTAATCCCATAAATACGAGCCTTATCTAAATTATGATATTGGATAAATGGGTTAAAGTTACCAGCCTCACCAGATACCCAATCAATAAAGTTACGATATTTATTGTAGTAACCTACAACGTGATATTGAATATTATCTGATTTACCTTTCACGCCTAAACTAAAGTTATCTGCTGTTTCAGGGCGTAAATTTGCATTACCGACCACCGCATATTGACGAACAACTCGTCCACCAACTGCAACAGTATTACCAAAAGATGACGTTAATTGTTGGGCAGATGGTGTTTTAACGCCACGAGAATATTGGAAATATGGCTGGAATGTATCGTTCATTTTCCAAGCAAGCGTGAATTTTGGCAAGAATACGGTATGTTTCCGTGCTTTTACTTCTGCGTGTTCTGCAGCTGCTTGAATATAGCCCGATTTAGATGGGTTCACACGATAATGTAATACGCCTAAATGCGGAGTGATCGTGAAGTTATTTAATGCAATCTCATCCTCAACATAGAGATGCGTTTTAGATTGCTTTGTGTCTGCTGCAGGATCAAAAGTTAATGCTCGTGAGCAACTTGAACAAGCTAAATCACTTTTAATACGAGAATAGTGATAAGCAAATCCATAACGAATAGCATTTGGAATAGTTGCATCAACTAAACTCGTAAAATTAGAGCTTACCCCCCAATTTTTATTACTATATTCACCGTTTTCAACACGAGAAGAACGAATAGAGCTACGTTTACGATAATTTTGCGTAGTAGCATTTTGATAATAAATGTTACTATCTATATTATTGATAAAACCATTATCACTTTGATATTGATGCCCTAACGATACTCTAGAACGACGAGTTTTATCTTCAGTAAAGCCTGAAATTTGTTCACCTGTTGCTCTATCAATAGAAGAACCATTATTAGATAATAGGGAAGTATCTTTGACTTTCTGTTGATGTTCAAAAGTTAATTTGAATTGGTTTTCATCATTCAAACGGTAAGCGTTTTTCACTAGCACATAACTATTTTTGTAATCTGCAGGATTAGGTTTTGTACGTGTATCGCCTTCTCCACCTACTTCACCACGATTACCTTTTTCATTTCCCCACCGAGTTGTGGTTAATACAAGCCCTTGATAATTTTCATTTTTAGCTGCACCTGCAACAGAGCCATAAATAGATTTATCTGAACTATCATAGCCCGTTGCCACGAAACCACCAACGTTACCTGATTGGATAACATCGGTAGGCTCCAATGTTGCAAAACTGACGCTACCTGATAATGATTGGAAAGAACCACTATGTTGAACTGTCGCAGAACGTAGTGATGTCGGTTCAACGCTATTCCCCGCTCCAAAATCTTGTCCGAGTGAAACAAATAATTTGTTCTCTTGAGTTTCAGGAAGTGGAACACCATCAATGTTCATTGCAACTCGGTTACCTTGCAATCCTCTCACATTCACACCATCATTACCAGAACGACTATTTTGTAAGTCATTGACTTGAGCATCAAGTTGGTCAGCAAATAAAGCTTTAATATCATTTGGTTGCTTACGCTGAATATCTTTTTTGTTGATTAGAGTATTAGTAATTCCTGTATCTACAATACCCTCAGTAACTTTGATTTCAGGTAACGCTGCTGTTTGCTCTGCAACCACATTATTTACAGCTAAAGCTGAAGCGATAAAAATAGCGATTTGTTTTTTTCTTAACATCATTTTGAACTCTTCCTTTTAAAACAAACAAACGATAACTATTCTTATTTAAATTTAAGTAAATTGCAATGTTATCTCTATAATTTTTGCAAATTTTTCTATCTATCTTACCGCTTGTTGCCTAAAATACTCTCCAATTTCTCTTTCTTTTCTTATTAACATTATGGCTACTTATCTTATTGGTGATTTACACGGTTGTTTTGATGAATTTCAAGCACTACTGAAAAAAGTTGATTTTAATCCTACTTACGATGAATTATGGCTAACAGGCGATCTGGTGGCTCGTGGTGAAAATTCTCTTGCTTGTTTACGATTGGTGAAAGAGTTGGGTAAAAAAGCAACAGTAGTATTAGGTAACCACGATCTGCATTTACTGGCAACTTTACAAGGTATTAAAAAGGTAAAACCTAAAGATAAAGTCGATGCCATTTTTATGGCTGAAGATCGTGAAGAATTACAAAATTGGTTGCGTAACCGACCGTTTGTCGCTCAACACCCTACTCATCAATTTATTCTTGCTCACGCGGGGATTAGTCCTGAATGGGATCTTAAAACCACTTTTGCTTGTGCTAATGAAGTCGAAAATATATTAAAGAGTGAAGATTATATTGAGCTTCTCGCTCAAATGTATGACAGCCAACCAGATAGCTGGAATGATGATTTAACAGGGATAGCACGCTGGCGTTATATTATCAATGCTTTTACTCGAATGCGTTTTTGCTACTCTGATAAGCGGTTAGATTTTGAATGTAAATTACCAGTTGAACAAGCACCTAGCGAATTAAAACCTTGGTTTGAGCTAGATAATCCGCTTTATCAGCAATATCCTATCATTTTCGGGCATTGGGCAAGTTTAATTGGTTATCCAACGCCATCAAACATTTATGCCCTAGATACAGGCTGTGTTTGGGGTAATCATCTCACTATCTTACGTTGGGAAGATAAAGCTATCTATACACAACCACGTTTAACTCGCTAAATATGGATTAAAAACAAGCAAATGAAAAGGTAAACTATTGCCTAAGTTTACTTTTTTCATTAGAATTAGCCCTGTTTTTACTTATCAAATGCGACTATAGCTCAGTTGGTTAGAGCACCACCTTGACATGGTGGGGGTCACTGGTTCGAGTCCAGCTAGTCGCACCATCACACTATTCCCCAGTGTTTTCAATACCCCAAAAATTCCCGAACTAACGTGATAATTCATTGATATTATTTAATTTTTTGCATATTTAGCCATTTTTTTATATAGCATAAAACAGTGATTTGCTTATAAAAAATGATCTAATGTAACATTGAATTGCACCGTAAAATAGGGGTAAAAATAATGGCGACATTCATCAAAACCGAATATGGTTGTAAAACCCAATAAGAAAAAAGGCATATCCAAAACTGTAACTTTTCGCACCAAAGCTGAAGCAAAACTATGGGCGAACACATTTACAACATCGCAAAGTACGAATGGAAGTTAATTGAAACCAACTACCTAAAAGGCATGAGAAAGCCCGAAACACCAAAGGCACGTACACGCCGTTATTCACACGAAGAAATCAACGCCCTTGTTTATCGTAACGCCAAATCAGCAAAGGCTAATTTGGTCTGATTATTCTTGTTAATGCCGTCTAAATCAGCGGCTACTTGACTTGGGTAATTCGGGTCGTAGTGAATTTTAAAGCGAGTAATTTCAATGCGTGGTTCCCAACGCTTTAACGTCATTACCGATGTGCTTTGGTTCAGTCATTGGAAATATCGGCAGTTAAAAATAGCGATATTGTCGGCACTCTTTAAGCGTAGGGCGAGCGGTGGGCGTTGTGGTTTGGGGTTTAACAGAGAAAGAAAAAGCGACCGCAGTCGCTTGTTTGTGTTAGGCAATAATTTCAATGCCTTTGTGTTGAATAAGTGTTAAGAGCTTTAAAGCTGTGCCACTTGGTTTTTTGACACCACGTTCCCATTCAGACACTAGATTTTTATTGATATTGAGATAGTTTGCAAAAACCGCTTGGGAAAAATTCTCTTTTTCACGAATAGAGCGAATTTCATCGGGAGAGAGCGTTTTTACTGGGGTTAAGCAGTTCTTATCAAACTGTTGCATTGTTTTCTTATCCATTAAACCCGCATCAAATAAATCGACTGCGTTTTCGTGGATCATTTGGGCGATTTCACTGTTATATTTCATTTTGTGTTACCTCAATCAATGCTCCTGTTTGAAGCAATAATGCAATATGCTCATCTTGATAGTTTGCATATTGTTCAGCTAATAATTTTAGGCTTGCTAAATCCGTTGCAGAGATATTTTCTTGCTCATTTTTGGCAAAACCGACAACAAAAAAGTGGTTATCATTGATTTTGTAAAAAATCAGAGAACGATAACCGCCTGATTTTCCTTGTCCTTGCCTTGCAATACGTTGTTTGATGATATTGCCACCGAGATTCGCATCAATCAATCCAAATTCTGCACGTTTAATGGCTTCCACTAACTGAGTATCCTCAATTTTCTGTTTGGATGCAAATTTTGCAAAAGCTCGTGTTTTAAAAATTCGCATTTTATCCCCTGTACTCTTTAGAAGTATAGTATGCCTATTATTTTATTTTGTCAATTAACCCCGATCTCGCAAACTACTACGGGTTCTTGCCTCGGCTTTTCGTTCGTAAATTTGTTGGCCGTCGATGCAACGTGTGCAACCTATTGCGTGCTTTCTGCGAGCTTCGGGGATCACTTCGTCACAATCTTGGCAGTGCGTTAAACTGCAAGCGGTCGGTTTGTTGCGTAGTTTTGCAAGTGCAAATTCTCGCTCCTTTTCCGCTAATTCATTGGCTTTGTCTATTTGGTCTTGCATTTTTTCTCCGTTTTTTACTTGTTCAAGTCGATTTTGCATTCTGTTCTTTTTTGCATTACAATCCGCATTACATTCCCATTACTCACAAGGAGAAACCTATGGCAACCCTTAACGTCCGCTTAGATGACAATCTCAAACAACAGACTTATGCTGTATTAGCTGATTTAAACATCAGCCCAAGCGAAGCGATCCGTCTTTATTTCCAGTACATCACCGACAATCGCAGTCTTCCAATAAAACAAGCAGTCATTACCGATGAAGAAGATGAACTTATTCAAACGGTTCGCTACCGTCTAGCCAATCCACAACAGGGCATAAAGGTAAGTCTTGATGACCTATGAATTAGAATTTGACCCACGAGCATTAAAAGAATGGCAAAAACTGGATCACACTATTCGGGAACAATTTAAAAAGAAACTCGCAGAGATACTTAAATGCCCTGAAATTCCAGCGAATAAACTCAATGGTTACCCAAACTGCTATAAAATTAAATTGCGTAAAGTCGGTTACCGTTTGGTCTATCAAGTTCAAAATGAACGTATTACTGTTTATGTTGTAGCGATCGGCAAACGAGAACGCTCAGAAGCCTACAACACAGCAAAAAGCCGCTTAGCAAATTAGTCTTATAGCCATCACTTACCTTACATTAAATTTATATTGTGCATTTTTATACCTTAATGCTTTGCATATTTGCATTGTGCAATTATTTATTTTAAAATCATCGTATTGTTAAACTTACCGAGCAAAGCAATGTTCAACTTAACATTAGCCCATTTTAGAGATGATTACCTCTACCGTTTTTTCCAATATGGAGAAAGCCATCGCAATATCCCTGCGAACTTAACCAAAGTATTAGCTCGCAAACTGGATATGATAAGTGCGGCAGAAAACATCAACGATTTACGCTCACCTCCAGCAAATCATCTTGAACTGCTCGAACCAAAAGAAAATAAATGCTATTCCATCAGAGTGAATAAACAGTACCGCCTTATTTTCAAATTTGAGAATGGCGAACTCTCAGACTTATATTTAGATCCACATACTTACAACGTATAGGAGCAAACAATGCTAGTAACGCAACGCAAACCAACTTCTGTTGGCGAAATCCTACAAGAAGAATTTCTAGAACCGCTCAATCTCAAAGTGGGGGACTTAGCCCAAATTCTTGATGTTCATCGCAACACTGCAAGTAACATCATCAACAACAGCTCACGCATTACCTTGGAAATGGCAGTAAAACTGGCTAAAGCCTTTAGTACCACACCTGAGTTTTGGCTAAACCTACAAACCAATGTCGATTTATGGGAACTCAACCATAACAACCGCTTCCAACAAAGCCTTGCGAAAGTGCAAGTTGCAAACAGTGGGCAAGGTGCAGCCTTTGTAATGTAATTTATCCCCCTACGCTCAACAGCTCCCCGATTGGGCGTAGTTTTTCTTTATTTCAAATTCCGATTGTACCCCTCTACACATTCCGCCCAGCTTTTTAGCTCAATTTTTTCAATCTGTTGTTGGTATTGTTGAATGTGGCTTTGTGCCAGTTCGAGCTGATTTGCTAGGTTTTGATTGTCCGATCTCACTAGGACAATTTCAGTTTGTTGAGCTTGGTTTTGGGCTTGTAGCACTTTGCGTTCGTTGCTTTGTTAAAACTAGGGGCGATACATAATCGGGCTACTTGGCTAAACATAATGCTCTCTCTTTTTCTCGTCTGATGGTTAAGCCTTTCAGCACTTTTCCGTCTGCTTTGTTCCAGCGTGGAAACTGTTCGCACATTTCAGGGCTATATTTTGTTTGTGCAAGGCGAAATAGGGTGGATTTTTGCATTGCTCCACAACCGACATTGAAAGTAAGCGACACCATTGCATCAAATGCCCCTTGTGGCATATTTCTGCCGTAGCCGTAGCGATTAACGCAATTTTCAGCCAAGCGAATATCGTTCGCCCAGCGTTCTGCAATTTCTTGATCGCTATATTTGCGATTTAATTCGATTTTCTGACCGCTTGCTTCGGTTGAGCCGATGCCAACGGTAAGTACATTAGCAGGGCAATAATAAGGTTCTCGTTGATCTGCACCCGTAATTTCAGGACGTGGAGTGAAATTTGCTTCAGGTTGGTTGGCGATAAGCTCAACTTGGTTTTGTAAAGCGGTGAGATCAGCCGTCAGTTTTGCAATTTCTGCATTTTTAGTCTCAAGCTGTGTGGAATGAGCGGTAATTTCCTGTGCTAATAATTCAATGGTTTTTTGGTGTTCCTTGAATTGTTCTGCGTTATCTGTGCGTTGCTGGCTAAACATTGCCTTGATTTTGGCAAGGAAACTTTCGAAGCCGATCTTAATCCCAAAATTCGCAATCGCAACAAGGGCGAACGCAAGCCAGCGGATAAAAATCCGATTTCACCTGAGCAGGAAGAATTGCTCATCAATGGCTTTATGCAGGGAATGTTCCAGTATCAGCGGCATTGGTATCAAGCAGGCGAAACAATTTTATTACCCAATGGGGCGGAGTTAATTTTCTTGGGAACGAACTCGGCAACAGCTCAATCTTACCACGGTAATTTGTACTTCGATGAAATCTTTTGGGTGCCAAAATTTGATGAAATGCGGAAAGTGGCTTCTGCAATGGCATCACAGAAACAATATCGCCAAACTTATTTTTCTACCCCAACAACGACTGCCAGTGCAGCTTATGAATTTTGGTCTGGCAAAGCATTCAATCTTGATGACCTGCAACGTTGTGCGGTGGATTCCTACGAAGAATGGAAAGAAAATCACCATTGACCGTACAGGAATGGGCGTGGGTAAATTCTGCGTGTATGAATAACTGTAATGATGTAAACGTTATCACCAAATATTTCATCATATACAATGCGATAGTTTCTGATAAATGTTTCTCGTGTACCGTCATCACGAGCAACACCGATTGTTGGCATAAAAGCGATAATATCTAATTTTTTGAAAATATCTGTATAGAGTTCAATACCGCTTTGCTCATAGCCTGAATCCCTAGTCTTACGACTAGGGATTTTTTATTCATTAAGGCTTATTATCTATATGTTGAGTTGGTTTATTTACTGATTTTGCTTTACGGCTCTTTTTCCACTTCCAAAATACGAAAATTCCACCAATGATTAAAATGACCCAAATTGCCATTTGTCCTTTCTGAATTTGGCGATGTAACCAATCTAAATTTTTTGCTCCGAAGTCGCCCAAATAGACCCAAATTGGCACAGAAATAATTGCAGCAAAGAAATCGACCAAGACAAAACGAGTAAAAGTAACTTTACGAGTAATGCCCGATACTAAATAAACCACAGCTCGAAGTCCTGGTAAGAAACGAGCAACAAATAAGAGTTTCCAACCTTCTTTTTCAAAGCGCTCTTGTACCGTTGCAAAGCGTTCAGGAGTCGCAATCTTTCGAATAAGTGGGAATTGTAGGATTTTTTCACCGTAAATTCGTCCAAGCCAATACATTGTGCTGTCACCGACTAATACGCCGATCATACTTACGACAAGCATCCAATGTACGTTTGTATAGCCTAAGCCAGAGATGACACCGCCTGATACGAGTGTAATATCTTCAGGAATAGGTACGCCAAACCCACAAATTAACAGTACAAAAAAAACGGCAAAGTAGCCATAACTACTGAAAAATTCAATTAGTAATTCCATTACAATTCCTCTTATTGATTTAGGTTTCGGACAGAGCTACGCACAACGAGCTCGGGGTAAAATTCTAAGACCTTAGGTTCGTGGCTTTGTTCATTATGTTGAATACGTTCAAGTAGTAAATCTAATGCCATCTGTCCTAAACGTGTTTTAGATTGATGAATAGTGGTAAGTGGCGGAGCATAGAATCGCGAGTTATGAATATTATCGTAGCCAATAATCGAAATATCTTGCGGTACGGATAACCCTTTTTCTGTAATTGCAGAAATTGCACCTAAAGCAACGACATCACAAGCACAAACAACCGCTGTAGGCAATTTTTCTTGTTTAAGTAAATTATTCATACTTTCATAGCCTGCCTCAGGCTCGAAATCATTTTCACAAATCCACTCATCTCGAATAAGCAACCCCGCATCCGTCATCGCTTTAACAAAGCCATCAAAGCGAGCTTTAGCTGTCGTTTTAAATAGATCGCCTGTGATAATGGCAATATCTCGATGCCCATTTTCAATTAAATGACGGGTTGCCATATAACCACCATCAAAACTATGGTCTTGAATACGATCACTCTGCTCATCGTTTGGCCCCCAATCCATTACCACCAGTGGTACATTTGTACCGTTAAAGAGTGCAAGCGAGTTTTCAGTATATTCGGAACACATTACTAAAATACCATCTACCCGTTTTTTAACCAACATATCTAAGTGGTTTTGGATTTTTTCAGGTTGGTTTTGGGTATTACATAGAAATAATGAATAGCCTTTCTGATAGCAGTATTCTTCCACCGCTAATACAATTTCAGCGAAATAGGGGGCTTCACTCGTTGTAATGATCATTCCAATTGATTTAGTCGTATTCACTTTTAAACTACGGGCAACAGCACTTGGCGAATAATTTAATTCAGCAACGGCTTGCCAAACAATTTTTGTGGTATCTTCAGACACAAATCGTGTTTTATTGATCACGTGAGAGACTGTCGTAGTGGACACGCCTGCTAATTTGGCAACATCTTTAATCGTAGCCATTAAAAATTCCTCACAATAAAAAATTGGCTCATTATAGCCAATTTTGCAAAATGCTAAAACAAAATCACCGCTTGCATTGCATTTTTAATAAATCCTTTTAAAATAGTGCAATTACTTATTATTTTGAAAGGAGATGGTATGGGTACTTTTGGTTATTCAATGTTAGTTGTTGCACTTGCTTTAGGTATGATTGTGACATTTGCAATCAATATTTTCTAAATTAAGAATTTCTCAATGAGAGCGTCATTTGACGCTCTTTCTTTTTATCTCTTTTTATTCTCTTATGGCTAAACTCACTTTTGCATCTTTGGCGTTTAATGCAACGCAAACTCCCGTCTCAGAACAATTTGACGATATTTATTTTTCTACTCAAGACGGATTGGCAGAAAGCTATTATGTTTTTCAGGAAGGCAATCAACTTTGGCAAAAATGGCAGGATCATACAAGATCTGCATTCATTATTGCGGAAACGGGCTTTGGTACAGGGTTAAATTTTTTAGCGGTTGCAGAAAAATTTCAACAATTTCAGCAGACATATCCTAATTCGCCATTAAAACGGCTCTATTTCATTTCCTTTGAAAAATTTCCATTAACGGCAAGCCAATTAGCCGATATTCATCAACTCTACCCACAATTTGCAAAACTTTCTCAGCAACTCACCGCTTATTGGCAGCCTCGCCAAGTTGGTTGTCAGCGTTACCATTTTGAACAAGTCTATTTAGATATTTGGTTTGGCGAAATGGCGGAGAATTTGGAGCAGCTAGGCGATAGTTATAACGGTTTAGTCGATTGTTGGTTTTTAGATGGTTTTTCGCCAGATAAAAATCCAGAAATGTGGAACACTGGATTATACCAAGCAATGTTTCGTTTAACACAAAATGGCGGAAGTTTTGCAACATTTACTGCCTCAAGTGCAGTACGAAAAGGGCTACAAGCGGTAGGTTTTGATGTGAAGAAACGCAAGGGTTTTGGCAAAAAGCGAGAAATGCTATGGGGCAAAAAACCGCAGGAAAGTCTAGCAGCAATTTTACAGTATCCTTATTTTTACCCTAACCATTCAGTTGATTGTGATGATATTGCTATTATTGGCGGGGGCGTTGCGAGTTTATTTCTTGCGTATTCACTATTAGAAAAAGGTAAAAAAGTTACGCTATATTGCCAAGATGAACAAGTGGCTCAAAATGCGTCGGGTAATCAACAAGGGGCAATTTATCCCCAATTAAGTGATGACGATGAGCGAAATGTTCGCTTTTATGTGCATAGCTTTGATTATGCCTTGCAACGTTTAAAACAGCTCGCACAAGTGGTGGAGTTTGAGCATCAATTTACAGGTGTGGCTCTTTATGCGTATAACGAAAAAACAGCACAAAAATTAACAAAAATGGCTGAACAAGATTGGGATCATTCCCTTTACCAGCTTTATGATGCAAAACAACTGAGTGAAAAAATTGGTTTGCCTGTTCAAAATGGCGGCGCTTTTATTGAACAAGGGGGCTGGCTCTCACCCATTCAGCTAGTACAAAATGGCATTGCTTATTTACAAACTAAAGGCTTAAAACTAGTTTTAAATCATCAAGTTACGGAATTAACTTGGCAACAAAATGCGTGGCAGTGGCAACAAGGTGGGGAAGTATTTCGCCATTCGGTTGTGGTATTGGCGAATGGACATCAGCTTAAAGCCTTTAAACAAACAGATGGTATTCCTCTTTACCCTGTTCGTGGACAAGTCAGCCAAGTGCCAACCAATGTGGCATTAAATGCATTAAAATGTGTAGTGTGCTATGACGGTTATATTACGCCAGTATCTGCTTCTCAAACCCATTGCATTGGTGCGAGCCATTTGCGAGATAATGCCGATATGGAATTTAGTTTGGCTGAACATCAGCAAAATATTGCAAAACTTCAGCAAAATCTAACCGATTGTGATTGGACATTGAATATCGACAGTACCGCGAACAAAGGAAAGGTCGGCATTCGATCCGCTTTTCGTGATCGAGTACCAATGGTTGGTTCAGTACCTCATTTTGCGGAACAAAAAAGACAATTTCAGAATCTGTATAATCAACTTCGCCGTAAAGAACCTATCGAACAGGCGAAAAATCACACAAATCTTTATTTAATTGCCGGTCTTGGCTCTCGTGGACTAACTACAGCACCTCTACTAGGGGAATTACTGGCAAGCCAAATTTGCCAAGAACCTCTACCGATAAGCCAAGATATTTTACACGCACTTAGTCCAAATCGGAGCTGGATACGTCAATTATTGAAGGGGAGAAAAGTAGAGTAGTTTAAATATTTCTATACTATAAACTGAAAAAAAGCCCCAGTGTTAAGGGGCTACTCGGAAAGCAAATTTATGAAATCGGTTGTTGAACACAACACTTGTTTTTAGTTTGTATAGACTACGTCAAGTTATTCAATTTTTCAAATTCTATTTACTCAAACAAGTAACTTTTTGCTAACTTTGTGATCTACTTCATATTTTTACTACTATAAACGGCGAGCTTGCCAGAAAGTACGAGACCAATAAGGTGAATTCATATCAGAATAAATAACGCCACCTTTAGTTGATGCGTGTAAAAATTGACCGTTCTTTACATAAACACCAACGTGCTTTCCGTTAGGACCTCGGCCAGTATTAAAGAAAACAAGATCGCCTGTTCGTAATTCAGATTTTGAAATGCGATTACCTTCTTTTGCTTGCTCTGCTGTCGTTCTTGGTAAATCAATACCAAATAGGTCACGGAACGTTACTTGCATAAATCCTGAGCAATCAATACCATCACGAGATATTCCACCTAATCGATAGCGTGTACCTTTCCATTGGTGTTGATGTTCACTTAAGCTACTAATTGCAATAATTGGATCAGATAAACTACCTGGAGGATTACGGTATATTTTAGAAGCAGATGGCTTAGTTTTTACTGTATTAGAGTTAGTACAACCTGTAATAACAAATAGAGATAAGCATACCGCACTAATCAGTGTTGTCTTCTTAACAGAGAAAACCATTTTATTTCCTTTTAAAAAGGCATTCTATGAATGCCTTTAAACTATACTACATTATTAGCTTTTAACTTTGGCACTTTCTACTCGCTGACGTAATTTCTGACCTGCTTTAAATACGACAACACGTCTTGCTGAAACAGCGACATCTTCACCAGTTTTAGGATTCCGACCTGGACGGGATTTTTTATCACGAACAGAGAAGTTACCAAAACCAGATAGTTTTACTTCTTCCCCTTTTTCAAGAGAAAGACGTATTTCTTCAAAAAATTGCTCAACAAATTCTTTTGCCGTGCGTTTATCTAACCCACAGTTTTCGACAAGGTTTTCTGCAATTTCAATTTTGGTCAGTGCCATAGTATGCTCCTTAATTCTAATCTCTTAGATAAGCATTAAATTGTTGTGCTAATGCTGCTAATACGTTTTGGATAACGTTATTGATTTCTTCTTCTTCAAGAGTTTTTTCTTTGTCTTGAATAGTTAAGCTAATCGCTAGGCTCTTTTTACCTTCGGCTAAATTACTGCCTTGGTAAACATCAAATAAATTAACTGCAACTAATTTATCACCGCCAGCTTTACGACATTCAGTTAATACTTCACCTGCAGCGATGGTGCTATCAACAACAACAGCAATATCACGTTTATTGGCAGGGAAGCGAGAAACTTCTTTTGCACTTGGTACAGAGCGTTCAGCAATCGCAGACGCTAGAAGTTCAAAAACAACAGGTTTACCAGATAATCCTAATTTTTGGATTACTTTAGGGTGTACCGTACCGATAAAACCGATTTCTTCACCATCAAGCATAATTGCCGCAGATTGTCCAGGATGTAGTGCTGGATATTGTTTTGCGACAAAACTCAATTTATCTTTGATTGATGTTAAAGAAAGAATTCGTTCTAAATCACCTTTTAAGTCAAAGAAATCTACATTTTCTGCTTTATGTTCCCAATGTGTAGGGCGTTTATCCCCAACAATTGCAGCACCGAACACTAGCTCTTGGCGGATACCGTTCTCTGCATTTGCATCAGGGATAAAACGTAAACCACTTTCAAAAATACGTACGCGACTTTGTTGGCGGTTTTGGTTATAGGCAATAGTGTCAAGTAAACCTGTTAAGAGTGATACTCGCATTGCTGACATTTCACTTGAGATAGGGTTTGGTAAAATGAGAGCTTCTTGTTCAGGGTGAAGTAATTCTTGTGTTTTAGGATCAACAAAGCTATAAGTGATAACTTCTTGGTAATCGCTATCAACTAATGCTGTTCTAATACGAATAGCTTCTAAAATTTTCTCTGGTACACCTTTCATTTGAAGGTGGGCGAGTGGGGCATTATTTGGAATGCTGTTATAGCCATAAATGCGAGCCACTTCTTCAATCAGATCTTCTTCGATCTCGATATCAAAACGCCAACTTGGTGATTTTACTGTCCAAGTATCATTTGTATATTCTGTTTCAAAGCCTAAACGGTTGAAAATATCAGTAACTGTTTCTGTGGCAATGTGATGACCTAACAAACTATCTAATTTGCTACGGCGTAAAGTAACTGTATTGGCTTTTGGTAAATGCTCTTGGCTAGTCGCTTCAACAATTTCACCTGCTTCACCACCGCAAATTTCGAGTAATAATGCGGTTGCTCTTTCCATTGCTTTGCGTGGGAGTTCGTAATCGACACCACGTTCAAAGCGGTGAGATGAGTCAGTATGTAAGCCGTATTGTCTAGCTCTGCCTGTAATTGCAAGTGGAGCGAAGAAGGCAGCTTCTAAAATGACATCTTTTGTATCACTGCTTACACCACTTGCTAGACCACCAAAAATACCTGCCATTGCAAGCGGTCCGTTTTGGTCTGCAATTAGCAATGTATTATCTTGTAATTTTGCTGTTGAACCATCTAATAAAACGAGCTCTTCGCCTTGTTTCGCTAGACGAACTTGTACAGGCTGAGCCACTTTTGCCATATCAAAGGCGTGCATTGGTTGCCCAAGTTCAAGTAAACTTAAATTGGTAATATCTACAATAGGATCGATTGAACGTAGTCCACAACGGCGTAGCTTTTCTTGTAACCATAGTGGTGATTGAGCATTAACATTTACACCTTTTACAACACGCAGTAAATAACGTGGGCAAGCTTCTGGGGCTTGTAATTCAATGGCAACTTTATCTGAAATAGTTGCTTTAACGGCATCTATGGTTGGAATATTAACTGCTGCTTGGTTAATCACTCCTACTTCACGAGCGATACCCGCAATACTAAGACAGTCAGCTCGGTTTGGGGTTAAACTAATTTCGATCGCTTTATCGTTAAGTTGTAAGTAATGACGAAAATCTTCGCCAACAGGTGCATCAGCAGGTAATTCAATAATACCATCTTGCTCAACTTTAATGCCTAATTCAGTAAAAGAACATAACATTCCTTCAGAAGGCTGACCGCGTAGTTTGGTTTTTTTGATCTTAAAATCACCGGGTAAAACCGCACCTTCGGTTGCACAGGCAACTTTTAAGCCTTGACGGCAGTTAGGAGCGCCACACACGATATCTAACAGACGATCTCCACCAACATTGACTTTGGTTACACGCAATTTATCGGCATCTGGGTGTTGTACACATTCAACAACTTCACCGACAACAACACCTGAAAACTCACCTGCAATGGCTTCTACATCATCAACTTCTAAACCTAACATTGTGATTTGGTCGCATAGCGTTTCTGTACTAATGGTTGGGTTTACCCATTCACGCAACCAAGATTCATTAAATTTCATTTATCTCTACCTCGAATTCGTGATAGGTTTTATTTGATGATAAAACCTATCTTAATTTGCAAAATTTTTTAATTATCTAACCGCTTTTACTTGAATTGTTTTAAGAAACGGAGATCATTTTCAAAGAATGAACGTAAATCAGTTACGTTATAGCGTAGCATTGTTAAACGTTCTACCCCCATTCCCACAGCAAAGCCAGAGTATTCATTTGGATCAATACCAACATTGCGTAGTACATTCGGATGCACCATTCCACAACCTAATACTTCTAACCATTTACCATTCTTACCCATTACATCAACTTCGGCTGATGGCTCAGTAAATGGGAAGTAAGAAGGACGGAAACGGACTTGAAGGTCTTCTTCAAAAAAGGCACGTAAGAAATCGTGTAACAATCCTTTTAACTCGGTAAAGTTTGCTTTCTTATCCACGTAAAGTAATTCAATTTGATGGAACATTGGTGTGTGGGTTTGATCGTAGTCATTACGATAAACACGTCCTGGTGCCATAATGCGAATAGGTGGTTGCATTTTTTCCATTGTGCGAATTTGTACGCCTGAAGTTTGTGTACGCAATAAACGTTGAGCGTCAAACCAGAAAGTATCGTGATCAGCACGAGCAGGGTGGTGAGTAGGAATATTTAATGCGTCAAAATTATAGTAATCAGTTTCAATTTCAGGACCTTTTTCTACGCTGAACCCTAACTCGGCAAAAAACTTAACTACACGCTCAATGGTAATTGAAACTGGGTGTAAACCGCCTAATTCGGTTTTTCGTCCTGGTAAGCTCACGTCAATACGTTCATTGGCTAATTTAGCATTGAGTTCATCGGCTTCTAACTGTTCTTTTTTGCTGTTTAGAGCATCTTGAGCTTTTTGTTTTGCTTCATTGATTTTAGCACCAACAGCTGGGCGTTCTTCAGCAGGAACATCTCGTAACCCTTGCATTAACAGAGTAAAATGCCCTTTTTTGCCAAAGTATTCAACGCGTAATGCTTCAAGGCTTGCTACGTCATTGGCTTGTGTAATAGTATCAATTGCTTGTGCAACAATATTTTCTAGGTTTTGCATACCTATCCTCTAAATTTGTTTAAAAATAATACAGTTATCTGTTTTTTGACAATAATCTATGAATAGTAATACTTCTCTCCTAAATTGTAAATTTAAAAATCACTGATATTTGGACTAAATCCTTGATTTTTCAATATCTGAATGATGATAAAAAGTAGGGTGCAGAGCTTAAAAATAGGTATGAATTTAGCTCGTATTTAGGTAAAAAAGATATAAAAACTAACCGCTTGTTAGTGAAAAATATGTTTTAATTCGTGATCTTCCTAGCAACATCAAGTAGAATTAACACCAATTTGATTCATTTCAATCTTACTTTTTATATTAACTAATTGGAGATGTTATTATGGCAATGAATAATATTTTAGGATTATTCGCTCATTCGCCACTTAAACCATTACAAAAACATTCAAAAAAGGTAACTGAATGTTGTGGTTTATTAGTTCCATTTTTTGAAGCGACCTTTGAAAATCGTTGGGAAGATGCAGAAGAACTTCGCCGTCAGATCATTGATTTAGAACGCCGAGCAGATTCGCTTAAACGTGAAATTCGTTTAAAGTTACCTCGTGGTTTATTTATGCCTGTTGAGCGTACAGACTTGTTAGAGTTAGTAACACAATTAGATAAATTAGCAAATTATGCTAAAGATATTTCAGGACGTGTTATTGGTCGTCAGTTGTTGATCCCTGTTGAAATGCAGCCTTCTTTCTTACATTTTCTTTCTCGTAGTCTTGATGCAACGATTCAATCAGATAAGGTTATCAATGAAATGGATCAGTTACTTGAAACGGGATTCCGTGGTCGTGAGTTGAATTTTGTGAACAATATGATTTTGGAATTAGATACTATAGAAGATGATACAGATCAGCTACAAATTGTATTACGCAAAGCATTACTCAGTATTGAAAGCGCACATAATCCAATTGATATTATGTTCTTATATAAAATTATTGAATGGATCGGGGTATTAGCCGATCAAGCGCAACGTGTTGGCTCTCGCATTGAACTAATGCTAGCTCGTTCATAATCATAGAGGAATAAACAATGGAACTGATTAATCAATACGGTTTTATGATCGTAGTTATTACTGCTGTTTTTGGTTTTATTATGGCTTTTGGTATTGGGGCGAACGATGTAGCAAATGCGATGGGAACATCTGTGGGTTCTGGTACAATTACCGCAAAACAAGCTGTTTATATTGCATTAGTATTTGAATTTGCCGGTGCTTATCTTGCTGGTGGAGAAGTTGCAGAAACCATCAAGAGTGGCATTATTGCCTCTGATGCTTTTGTAGGGCAACCTGACGTTTTAGTCCTTGGTATGATGGCATCACTGTTTGCTGCTGGTGTATGGCTACTTGTTGCTTCTCAAAAAGGTTGGCCAGTATCAACGACTCACTCAATTATTGGGGCAATTGTTGGCTTTGCTTGTGTTACTGTTGGTACTGAAGCGGTACAATGGTCTCAGTTTGGTGGGATTGTTGGTAGTTGGTTTGTTACCCCTGTTATTGCTGGATTGGTTGCATTCTTTATTTTTGTATCTACACAAAAGCTGATTTTTGATACAGAAAAACCATTAGCTAATGCGCAAAAATATGCACCTTATTATGCAGGTTTGACAGTCTTTATTATCTGTGTTGTAACTTTAGACAAAGGTTTAAAACACGTTGGACTAGAATTGAAATATATTCAAACAGTTATTCTAGGTTTAGTGCTTGCGGTTATCTCTACTATCGCTTGTTTCTTCTACCTACGCAGTCAATCGTTTATTTCTCGTCTACAAAGCGGTGGTTTTAGTGGAGTGGAGAAAGTATTCAGTATTTTGATGTTAATTACTGCTTGTGCAATGGCGTTTGCTCACGGTTCAAACGATGTAGCTAATGCAATTGGACCTTTAGCAGCCGTTGTTTCTATCGTTGATCACGGTGGTGTTATTGAAGGTAAAACCGTAATGGCTCCTTGGATTTTACCACTAGGTGCAGTTGGTATTGCTGTAGGTTTAGCAGTAATGGGACATAAGGTAATGAGTACCATTGGTACTGGTATTACTGACCTAACACCAAGCCGAGGTTTTGCAGCACAGTTCTCTTGTGCAATTACTGTTGTATTGGCATCTGGAACGGGCTTACCTATTTCTACTACTCAAACACTAGTAGGTGCAGTATTGGGTGTTGGTTTTGCACGTGGTATTGCAGCATTAAATCTAGGTGTAATTCGAAATATCGTTGCATCTTGGGTAATTACCTTACCTGCTGGTGCTGTTCTCTCAATAATTATTTATTATATTCTTCGTGCTATTTTTTAATTGTAGCTGATTTCTAGAAAAGTGCGGTATTCGCACTTTTCTTTTCTCTATTTCAAGGAAGCGTACTTATGAAAAAATATCTAACTACTTTATTCGGCTGCTTATTGGTTTCCTTATCAACGGTTGCCATAGCTCAAACACAATATGTCACAGAAAATTTAAATACTTACCTGAGAAAAGGCCCTGGCGATCAATTTAAAATTTCGGGCACTATTCAAGCGGGAGATAAAGTAACATTACTTGATCGCAAGGATCGCTATGCGTTAATTCGAGATAGCAAAAATAGGGAAGCGTGGATTTTAAATAGTGAGTTAACATCGACGCCAAGTTCAAAAGAATTAACGCCACAGTTACAGCAAAAAGTCGAGGAATTGACGTTAAAATTAAATAAAATTGATAGCGATTGGCAACAACGTACCGCAGAAATGCAACGTAGAACAGAGCAAGCTAATCAACAAAGTAATGTATTGCTTGATCAAAATGCCCAATTAAAACGTGAATTAGATATTTTAAAGAGCAAAAATCGAGATTTAGAAGCAATGCAAGATGCTCAATCACGAGAAATTATGATCCAATACTTTATTTATGGTGGCTCTGTATTAGGTGTAGGCTTATTGTTAGGACTAATTATTCCTTTATTATTACCACGCCGTAAACGTAATAACGGTTGGGCTTAAAGTTGGATAAATAAGCGGTAGGATTTTCAATATCAATTGTAAATCCTACCTTTTTTATAGGTGAAATCTGCTTTATTTAAACTTCATTGAATAACAAAATAGTTAAAAAGGAAACAAAATGTTAGAACTTGCTTTAGCTGTCTTATGTAGCGTTTTTGTTGGTGTGTTAATTAAAATAGCACGCAGTAAAGGGGTGGCTATCGCCCAAAGTATTGCAATGAATTATGTGGTCGCTACCGCACTTTGCTATTTTTTACTTAAACCTGACTTCAAAGGGCAGACCATTGTTGAAATTGTACAAACTAACCCATCCGCTTATCTCTTTTTTGCATTAGGTATTTTATTACCAACGGTTTTTTTAATCCAAGCTAAAGCCCTAGAGTTTGCAGGAATTATCCGTACAGATGCAGCACAACGACTTTCTCTCTTTTTACCTATTTTGGCTGCGTTCACCTTATTTGGTGAAGCGGTAACGAGTAACAAACTCATTGCCTTATTGCTGGCATTTTCTGCGTTAGGTTGTCTATTATGGAAAAGCCACGAAGGAATGAATAAAGGGGGCAAAACAGCGATAGTCAGTCTTGCGTTAGTGTGGATTGGTTTTGGTATCATTGATATTCTGTTTAAGCAGATGGCAAAATCGGGTTCGGCTTTCCCATTGACCTTACTAATTTCTTTTATTGGTGCAGGTTGTGTAATGTTTATCTATTTATTACTTAAACGCACACAATGGAATGTCCCAAGTGTATTGACTGGCCTATTATTAGGCGTATTAAACTTTGGTAACATTTTATTTTATATTAAAGCTCACCAAGCAATGAAAGATGATCCAACCCTTGTTTTTACTGGAATGAACTTAGGGGTGATTTGTTTAGGCACATTGATTGGTGCTTTCTTCTTTAAAGAGAAAATCAATAAAATTAACTATTTAGGCGTATTGATTGCAATTATCGCCATTATTTGTTTGTTTTATTGGCGTTAAAATCTTGATAGACCTATAAGGATCATATAATGAAAAATCTGAAACAGTATGGGCAAAACTATGTAAACTGGGTTTTACGTTTAGGAAAAGGCTGGGCGGCATTGCTTGGATTAGTCGTATTGGCGGTTTTTGCAATAGTGGTTCAGATGCTATTAAGTTTGATCTTCACAGGGGATATTCAAGCAAATGATATTTTTCGTTCTATTGCTTTTGGCTTAATTTCCGCTCCTTTTGTACTCTATTTTTACAATTTAATTGTAGAAAAACTAGAACGCTCTCGAATGCGGTTAGAACAGTCGCTAGAAGATTTATCATTATTGCGAGAACAAGATGCTCGTTTAAATGTGGAATTAGAACAGAAAGCGGAATTTTTACGTTCTTTCTTTGATGCCTCGCCAGATTTAGTTTTTTATCGTGATGAACAAGGGCATTTTTTAGGTAGTAATAAAGCAATGGAATTGCTGACGGGTAAAACAGAAAAAGAGCTGATCAATTTAATGCCAGCCGATGTTTATTCGGACGAAACCGCTAAGTTGATAATGTCCACAGATAAAGAAACTCTCGATACAAATATGGGGGTAACTTATGAACAATGGATCAGATACCCTAATAATAAATTAGCTTGTTTTGAAATTCGCAAAGTGCCTTATTATGACCGAGTACAAGATCGCCATTGTATTATGGGATTTGGTCGAGACATTACCGAACGCAAGCGTTATCAAGAAGTTATCGAAAAAAATAGCCGAGATAAAACGACATTGATGGCGACAATTAGCCACGAGCTACGCACCCCACTTAATGGCATTATTGGGTTAAGTCGTATTTTATTGGAAGGGGAATTGTCGGAACAACAGCGAGAATATTTAAAAACGATCAACGTTAGTGCGGTATCATTGGGGCATATTTTTAGCGATATTATCGACCTAGAAAAAATTGATAGTCGCCGTATTGAACTATTTCGTAGCGAAATAGAGTTTTCACAGCTCATCAGTAACATTAGCCACTTTGCTAATTTGATGGCTGAGCAGAAAAAAATTAAATTCCACATTGAGTATGCTCACGATTTACCCCCTTTCATTTATGTAGATAATGCCCGTCTTAGCCAAATTTTGTGGAATTTGGTTAGCAATGCAGTGAAATTTACTCCTGCTGGTGGTGATATTTATCTAAAAGTTGTTCGTTATGATCAGGATCATTTTGGCTTTATTTTACGAGATACAGGGATCGGCATTAAAAAGAGCGATCAACGAAAAATTTTTGCAATGTTCTACCAAGTTGAGAGTGAAGATGGCAAAAAAGCGATTGGTAGCGGTATCGGATTGGCGATCTCAAAACGTATAGCGAAGTTAATGGGAGGCGATTTAACGGTTGAAAGTAAGCCGAATGAAGGGGCAACTTTTACTTTAACTATTCAAGCAAACGAAGTTTCAGCAAAACAGGAAATGTCTATAAACAAACACGCTTTACAGGTGTTGTTAGTTGAAGATATCGAAGTCAATATTGTCGTGGCAAAGGCAATGCTTAATAAATTTGGGTGTGATGTAGATGTCGCAATGACAGGGGCAGAGGCCTTTGAGTTATTTGATAAAAATAGCTACGACCTACTTCTATTAGATATTCAATTACCCGATATGACTGGTTTTGAAATTGCTCAAAAACTGCGTGAACGTTACGAAAATGGTGATGTAGATTATTTACCGCTATTGGTGGCTTTAACCGCTAACATTATGCAGACTAAAACAGAATATCAGCAACAAGGAATGGACGATATTCTGCGTAAACCACTTTCATTAGAAGCTTTAGCCGATTGTTTAAACCGCCATTTCGATGAAGGATTTTTGGAAAATTCGAGTGAAAACCGCCCGCTTGTAGCAAGTCAGCGTGCAGATAATCAAGCATTCGATTGTCGCATTTTGGGCGAATTAGTCGAAGTAATGGGAAAAAAAGCGGTATTAGCTAATTTTGAACTCTTTGCAAAATTGATGCCCGATTATCTCAATTATCTCAACCAGTATTTACAGCAATGGCAACAAACGAACGATGAACAGCAACGCAAAGCCACTGCTGATGAAGCTCATAAAATCAAGGGTGCATTAGCATCGGTTGGCTTAATTAAATTGCAAAAAGTAGCACAGCTTGCTCAAACTGATAATGGTGAAGAGTGGCAACAACATATCGCAGAATGGGTGGCACAACTTCAACAAAATTGGCAAGCTGATTTAGCTGAAGCGGTAGAATGGGTCGAAAATATTGCATAACGAATACACAAACGAAGGAACAATAATGGCAACAGCATACTATATTGGCGTAATGTCAGGTACTAGCCTAGATGGTGTGGATTTAGCATTAATGGATTTTGCTCAAACACCACCAAAATTGATCGCATCAGACTTTACATCAATGCCCGAGCCACTTCGTTTTGCTATTGGAGAAATAGTAAAGAAAGGCGAAGTTACTTTACAACAACTTGGCGAAGTCGATCATCAACTGGGTTTGCTTTATGCAGAGTGTATCAACCAGTTTTTAGCTAAACTAGGATTAAAAACATCTCAAATTGAAGCAATTGGTTGCCACGGGCAGACTATCTGGCATTCACCACAATCTCAGTTTCCTTTTACCACTCAAATTGGCGATATGCACTTAGTTGCAGTAAAAACAGGTATTACAACGGTGGGGGATTTTCGCCGTAAAGATATGGCATATGGTGGGCAAGGTGCACCTTTAGTACCAGCCTTTCATCAAGCATTTTTTGCAGATGAACAGCGGATTACTGCGGTATTAAATATTGGTGGAATTAGTAATGTATCACTATTAGCTCCCAAGCAAGAAACTATTGGCTACGATATTGGAGCAGGTAATACATTATTAGATCTTTGGATCGAAACCCAACAAGGTAAGCGGTTTGATCAAAATGGTGAATGGGCAAGAACAGGGCAGATTGACCAACAGTTATTAGATATGCTATTCGATGAACCCTTTTTTCAACAACCGCCGCCCAAAAGCACAGGGCGTGAGCTATTTAATCTTCAGTGGTTACAACAAAAATTGGCGAAATATCACGCAATATTGCCGAGTATTCCTGCGGAGAATGTACAGCGAACTTTGCTTGAGTTTACCGCTCAGACGATTGCAGATGCCTTACAAAAAATCAATAATCCACAACATCTACCTTGCGTATTGTTAATTTGTGGTGGCGGAGCAAGGAATGCACTACTGATGGAACGAATTACCGCATTACTGCCTCATTGGACAGTAAGTACCACCATAGAATATGGTTTGGATATTGATTATGTGGAAGCTGCCGCTTTTGCGTGGTTAGCTTATCAACGCATTCATCATTTGCCTTCTAATCTTCCAAGTGTCACAGGTGCAACACAAGCGGTGAGTTTAGGGGTAATTTTTACCAGCTAATCTTGGTGTATCTTTTTTTCTACTGAAGTAAGCATTCCCCTTAATAAGTTTAATTCCGCTGTTTCTAATTCGCAACGTTGATAAAGACGGCGGAGTTTTAACATTACTGCATCGTTACGGATAAACCCCAACTCACGATATAATCGCTCAGTATGATTGAAAAAATGCTCCAATGATTCAGCCGAAGGGTAGTTGATGTTAGCCTTCTCTACAAGCGGTGAGTTTTGTGGGCTTTTTTGCAAGTTTTTGGAAAAATTTAACCACGCCATTCGCACTTCATAGCTCACTAACTGCACAGCCATAGCCAAGTTTAATGAACCATATTCAGCGTTTGTTGGTACGTTTAAATGATAGTGGCATTTTAGTAGCTCTTCATTTGTTAAACCGACTCGCTCACGTCCAAAGACAATGGCGACTTTACCTTGTATTGCTCGTTGAATAGCGAGTTCGCCACAGGCTCTTGGCTCAATTAAACTGCTTTGTAAATGACGTAAACGGGCACTTGTCCCAATAACCAACTGGCAATCGGCAATCGCCTGATCAAAACTGTTAAAAACTTGAGCTTGCTCAAGGAGGTCTTTTGCCCCTGCGGAAAGTGCGATTGCTTGTTCATCAATCTCTTGTTTGGGGGAAACTAAACGTAAATGTGATAGCCCCATTGTTTTCATCGCTCGAGCAGTTGAGCCGATATTGCCACTATGGGAAGTTTCAACAAGTACAATTTGAATTTGCTTGAGTAAGTCCATCATTACATCACTAATTACATCAATAGGTTAAGTTAGCTTATTTTAGCATAGATTATATCTAAGTGATTATTTGCAATCGTTTGCGTAGATGTTACACTTTAATTTCATTTGAAGGAGAATGTGAAATGCAAAGAAAATTCAAGTCATTAGTCGCAAGCCTATGCCTTGCAAGTCCGCTGTTTGTTACAAGCAATGCAAATGCAGAGGGTAAATTAACCGTTTACTGTACTGTTCAAAATAACGTCTGTGAAAATATGACCAAAAAATTCTCGCAGAAATACAATGTAGAAACCCAATTTATTCACGGTGGAACAGGTACTATTTTTGCACGCATTAAAGCGGAAAAAGATAACCCACAAGCTGATATTTGGTATGGTGGCACAATCGAACCTCATTTCCAAGCAGGGCAACTCGGTTTATTAGAAGCTTACCGCTCACCCAATCAAGCTGAAATCTTACCTGAATTTAAAAACTTAATGGACAGCAAAAAAGGTGATTTTACTTCTATTGTTTATATGCTCGTTCTTGGTTTTGGGGTAAATACCGAGAAATTACAGAAGTTAGGCATTGAAGCACCTAAAAAATGGGCAGACTTACTTAACCCTAAATTGAAAGGGGAAGTACAGTTACCTGATCCGCGTACTTCTGGCACAACTTACACCATTATCGCAACGTTAATTCAGTTATGGGGTGAAGAAAAAGCCTTTGAATACTTAAAGCAACTTGATGCTAACATTTCTCAATATGTAAAAAGTAGCCTAGTGACGACCAATTTATCTCGTGGTGAAAGTACAGCTACCGTTGGATTTGTACATAGCTATGCCACTGAAAAAGAAAAAGGTGCACCTGTTGAAGCCGTATTACCTGAAGATGGAGTCGGGTATGCGTTAGGGGGAAGCAGTATTATCAAGGGAGCAAGAAATTTAGATAACGCAAAACTATTTATGGATTGGGTATTATCTAAAGAAGCTCAAGAAATTCCTTGGCGTGAACACGGTGTTTATCAAATTCCAACCAATGTGAACGCAGAAGTGGCTCCACAATCGGTTAAATTATCCGGTGTTAAATTAGTGGAATTAGACTTTGAACGTTTTGGTTCAAGCGAAGAAGGAAAACGCTTAGTTGATAAGTGGTTATCAGAAGTTAAATTAGCGAAGTAATAGTGCTTTTTATTTAAATTTGGGCAGATACAGTTCTTATAATTAATTAAAATACTGTATCTGCTAATTTTATTTACCCATCAATTTCTTCGCCTGTTTCGTCCCATTTAAAATTTAATGCGACAGAATTTAAACAGAAACGTAATCCTGTTGGCGGTGGGCCATCTGGGAAAACGTGTCCCATATGAGCATCACAGTGTCCGCAACGGATTTCAGTACGATGGCGACCTAAACTGTAATCATCTAAATAACGTAGCGATGTTTCTGATATCGTTTCATAAAAACTTGGCCAGCCACAGCCTGCATCAAATTTAGTGTCAGAGCGGAAAAGTGCATTATGGCAACGTACACAACGATAAGTCCCCACTCTATCTTCATTTAAGAATTTGCCTGTAAATGGTCTTTCTGTACCGCTGTTTAAACAAATTTCAATCTGTTCTTCTGTTAGTTCGTCAATATCTTTAATCATTGTTCACTCCTTTTATCTATTGTTGTTATTCTGAGAATAAGCAGTGACATTTTAGCGTTTTTTTGCAAAAAGGTTGAATGATTTTTCGTATTAGGAAAATCCCCCGTTTATGTCGCTTTTGTGTTATACTCTCGTCCAATTTTTGCCCCTGAGAAAATGGGGATTTTTTGTAACGTGATTAGGAAATTTCAATGAGCGAATTAGCCAAAGATATTACCCCCATCAGTATTGAAGAAGAGCTGAAAACATCTTACCTTGACTACGCAATGTCAGTCATTGTCGGACGTGCTTTACCCGATGTGCGTGATGGCTTAAAACCTGTACACCGCCGAGTGTTGTTCTCAATGGATCAGAGTGGCAACACCGCGAGCAAGCCTTATGTAAAATCTGCCCGCGTGGTTGGTGATGTGATCGGTAAATATCACCCTCACGGTGATTCAGCGGTATATGACACTATTGTGCGTATGGCTCAACCGTTCTCATTACGCTATATGTTAGTTGATGGGCAAGGGAACTTTGGTTCAATTGACGGCGATGCACCTGCGGCAATGCGTTATACCGAAGTCCGTATGCAAAAAATTACCCAAGAGTTGCTCACTGATCTAGATAAAGAAACCGTTGATTTCTCGCCAAACTATGATGGCAAAGAGATGATTCCAGATGTATTGCCAACAAAAATTCCAGCTTTGTTAGTGAACGGTTCATCGGGGATTGCGGTGGGAATGGCAACAAATATTCCACCTCATAACTTAAATGAAGTATTAAACGGTTGCTTGGCTTATATTGAAAACGATCAAATTAGTATTGAAGAACTAATGCAACATATTCCAGGCCCTGACTTCCCAACGGCAGCCATTATCAATGGACGTAAAGGGATTGAAGATGCTTATCGTACAGGTCGTGGAAAAATTTATGTGCGTGCAAAAGCGAGTGTTGAAACTACCGCTAAAGGTCGTGAGCAAATCATCGTTACCGAAATTCCTTACCAAGTGAACAAAGCAAAATTGATCGAAAAGATTGCAGAATTGGTCAAAGATAAAAAAGTGGAAGGGATCAGCGAGTTGCGTGATGAGTCGGATAAAGATGGTTTACGCATTGTGATTGAGATTAAGCGTGATGCAGTTGGCGAAGTAGTCTTAAACAACCTTTACGCCCTAACGCAAATGCAAGTTACCTTTGGTATCAATATGGTGGCACTGGATCACGGTCAGCCAAAAGTGCTTAATCTAAAACAAATTATCGAAGCTTTTGTACTACATCGTAGAGAAGTGGTTACTCGCCGTACTATTTTTGAATTACGCAAGGCGCGTGAACGAGCTCACATCTTAGAAGGTTTGGCAATTGCACTCGCAAATATCGATCCTGTCATTGAGTTAATCCGTCATTCTAAAACTGCAGATGAAGCGCGTGAAGCACTACTTTCTCGCTCTTGGGCATTAGGCAATGTTTCTCCAATGCTTGAAGCTGCTGGCGTTGATGTTGCTCGTCCTGATGATGCTCCAGAAAATTGCGGTGTACGCAATGGCGAATATTTCCTTTCTGAAACGCAAGCAAGAGCAATTCTTGAATTACGTTTACATCGTTTAACAGGGTTAGAACACGAAAAAATTCTAGATGAATATAAAGAAATTTTAGTGATTATCGGTGAGTTATTACACATCTTAAATAGCCCAGTACGTTTAATGGAAGTTATTCGTGAAGAGCTAGAAAAAGTGAAAGCGGAATTTGGTGATGAACGCCGTACCGAAATTACCGCCGCATCAGGTGATATCAATTTAGAAGATCTTATTGCTCAGGAAGATGTTGTTGTGACGCTTTCTCACGCAGGTTATGTGAAATATCAACCACTTTCCGACTACGAAGCCCAACGTCGTGGCGGTAAGGGTAAGTCTGCAACGAAAATGAAAGAAGATGATTTCATTGAGCGTTTATTAGTGGCGAATACTCACGATACCATTCTTTGTTTCTCTAGCCGTGGACGTTTATATCAACTGAAGGTTTACCAACTTCCACAAGCGAGTCGTGGCGCAAGGGGAACACCAATTGTTAATATCTTGCCACTGGTAAAAGAAGAAAATGAACGTATTACGGCTATTTTACCTGTTCCAAATGGTGAATTTAGTGCAGACAAATTTATCTTTATGGCAACGGCAAGTGGAACGGTGAAGAAAGTATCGTTAGATGCCTTTAGCAATGTGAGATCAAGCGGTCTGATTGCGTTAAAACTTCGCGAAGGCGATGAGTTGATCGGGGTTGATATTACTAATGGTGAAAGCGAAATAATGCTCTTCTCTGCACAAGGGCGTGTTGTTCGATTTGCGGAAACCCAAGTGCGTGGAATGGGACGTGTCGCAACAGGTGTGCGTGGCATTAAATTAGCTACCACAGAAATTTCTACTGATGAGATAGAAGAGGTGGAAATTGAAACTGTTGAAAATGAAGATGCAGAAGAAACATCAAGTGTTAATTTAACCGCCGATAAAGTGGTATCCTTAGTGATTCCGCATACCCAAGGCGAAATTCTAACCGTAACGCAAAATGGTTATGGTAAACGTACTGCTTTAAGTGAATATCCGATTAAATCTCGTGCAACAAAAGGGGTTGTTTCAATTAAAGTGAACGAACGTAACGGTAAAGTGGTTGCAGCAGTTCAAGTTGAAGAAAATGACCAAATTATGCTAATTACTGATGCAGGCACACTAGTTCGTACTCGTGTTAATGAAGTGAGCTTAGTGGGTAGAAACACTCAAGGGGTACGCATTATTCGTACTGCTCAAGATGAACAAGTGGTAAGTTTAGAGCGAATTTGTGAAATTGACAGCGAAGAGAGTGATGAAGTTTCAGCAGAAGTGGAAGAATAAGAGTTGAACTTAAATTGTAGAAGATCAAACTACCAGTTTGATCTTCTACAGTTATTATGAACATTTAGGAGTGTATGCGGTTGGTACAGCTGTATATTTAAAGTTTTTTGTTATTCCTAATATATTCTGTGTGGCAGTTAAGTGCTTGTGACTCACTGTATTAAATTTTATACTAGAAAATCCACCTACAATAATAGCATGTAATTTAATTTCATTTGCTCCTATTGTTTCTAATTTATAGCGTTCAATTTTGACAAACTCTCTAATTAAATCTCCAGAACCTTTTTGTTTTTGCTCTGCCTGATTTGCTATATATTCAACTAGTTGTCCTAAGTTCCCTTTATTCTTAGTTTTATAATTGTTGAATTTATCACAGCTATAGCGATATAAAGTCGCTGAACCGTCAGGTTTAATTTGCATAATATTAGCAATATCGTCTTTAGGTTCCATTGCCCAAAACTTATTGTAAATTCTAGAAGACAGAGCACTAGAATCAAAATAATAGTTTGTTGTTGGAGCAATACAGGAGGTTAAAGATAGGGTGAAAAATAATGGGAGTAGCTTAATTTTTTTCATAGATCTTTCTTTTTTCGATATTTAAAAATAAAGGCTGAAATACTATCAGCCCCAGATTTTATTATAAATAGAACTTCTCAACAAAATTTAACTGGTCGTCAAGTTTTAACACTAATGGCTGACCTGTTGGGATTTCAAAATCCATAATTTCTTCATCAGAAATACCAATAATATGTTTTGCTAATGCACGAAGTGAGTTACCGTGAGCAGTCACAAGAACACGTTTACCTGAAAGTAGAGCAGGAGCAATCTGATCTTCCCAGAATGGTAATACACGCTCAAGTGTAATTTTTAAGTTTTCCGCATTTGGAACAACATCTTTTGGTAAGTGTGCATAACGGCGGTCGTTATGTGCTGAATTCGGATCTTGTGGATCTAAATCAGGTGGAGAAATATCATAAGAACGACGCCAAATATGAACTTGCTCATCACCATATTGTTCAGCGGTTGCTTTTTTGTCTAAACCTTGTAATGCACCATAGTGACGCTCGTTTAAACGCCAGTTTTTCACTTGTGGGATCCATAGTTGGTTGGACTCTTCTAACACGATGTTACAAGTTTTGATGGCACGAGTTAAAACAGAAGTAAAAGCGATGTCAAATTCATAGCCTGCTTCAAGTAATTTCTTACCTGCTGCTTTAGCTTCTTCAACACCACGTTCTGTTAAATTAACATCACGCCAGCCTGTAAATAAATTTTTAGCATTCCATTCACTAAAACCGTGACGAATAAATACTAATTCCATAAGTTCTCCTATTAAGAATGTAAATTGAATTTGAAACCCGCTCTTTATAGCAAAAATTTGCCCATTTTAAAATATCATCAATGATAATCTTTATAGGAAAGCTGATTTTTCGCAAAGAAAAGATTAATTTGTTAGAAAGGTAATGTAAAAAAGATAGGTACTTCTACCTATCAGACTGATGACAAACTTCAAAAGAACGTAAAATCTGTAGGATGGGCTTTAGCCCACCATCTTTAAAATCAATAAGTTACAAAATGGTGGGCTTAAGCCCACCCTACACGAAATAAGTTCGTCAATAATCTGATAGGTGCTTCCACCTATCTTTACAAAAATTATAGAATACCAACATTAGAATAATCTAACTCACTGATAAGAGTATTCTGAATAAGAACAGAAACGCCTTTACTTGTGAAAGTAACATCTTTGCCTGTTTGTTTCATCGAACTTAGCGCATCATCAGCTGATGAGAATAATTCTTTAGAAAACAGTAGTTTATCATTATCTCCCGAATGAGAGTTAAAATCTCTGATAATTGTTCTTCCTTTAGATTGGCTACCGAATGCAAAAATATCATTACCTACGCCACCATAAACAAGGTTTTGCCCAGCACCAGCGAAGATGTAATCATTACCTTCTGCACCGTAAATTTCATCACTCCCATTTTTTCCGATAAGAATATCATTTCCTTCACCACCGTGAAGTAAGCTGCCATATTTATGATGAGCAGATAATTGATCATCGCCTTCTTTGCCAAAAACCACTCTTCCTGTTAAAGAGTCATCATTTTCGGTTCCTTCTATGTGAGATTTATAGCCAATTTTTTGATTGCGTGACTTAATAAGATAACGATTATCTTGTAGATGATCTTCTTTAATGTCGTAAGCACTAATTAAACTGCGTAATTCTTTTGAAAATGCAATTTTTTCTACGTTATCAAGCTGTTTTAATCCTGTTCTTTCATTTGCATTAGCAAACAGCGTGCCATCTTTTAGACGATAGAAATTCCAATTCAATCTAGAGCCGTCTAAAATAACCGTATCAACACCAGTTCCTCCATCTACTCGATCAAATCCTACACCAGTCTTAATTTTATCGTTTCCACCTCTTGCTTCAATGTAGTCGTGTCCCTTACCACCTTCAAGCAAATTATTGTATTCATTCCCAATAATGAATGTTGAACGACCTTCACTCATTTTTTGTTGTGGTTTATCTTTAACCCAGGTGTACCAACGGTTTAAAGCCGAAAGATGATCAATAACAATGGTGCTATCTTTATGCATATAATCGTAAAACTCAGAGTTAATAATACGATCAATCATATCGCTTCTAACCCCATCTGCGTGGGCAGACCAACCACCTAGTGTTCTGTTAAGGATTGATACAAGTTTTTGAGACCAAATAAAAGAGGCATAATTATTGTTAAAAGAAACGACATTATCTGCACCACTTGAAAATGCTTTATCTGGATTGACAAAAAAGCCTTGTAGATCTTGAATAGATTCTTTGAATGTATTTTTGTCGCCTAAAATTCGATACACCGCATCATTTTCAAATCCCATATTAAAAATAACATCAGCATTATCATAGATATATGGTGAAGCATAACCAAAATAGTTCGAATCTTTATAGAAACCGTCAGCGAGTGTTTCTCTATATTTTGCCATTAGGTTAGTTAAGCCACCGCCTAAGCTATAACCGGTCACAAGAACGTCTTCTCCATTTAACCCTTGTGAAATGGCATACTCTCTTAATGTATTGAGCAGAGGTTCCATTGGTGGAACGACTTTACCCGAATTGAGGTGGAAATAATCAGCAATATCTAATAAATCATTAGTGCCAGACCATACCATAGACACTTGTGTGATTTTGCCATTAGTGTCAGTTTTACCAAAAATTTTAGCTTGAGGGCCTCCAGTAATAAGCGGTTTTCCCCAAACTGGACTTTCAAAGGTATAATAGCCAAATTTATCTTTACTGGATTGTGGCAAACCTAGCTCGTGGGGTTCAATTTCCCGCCAATTTTTAGGTGGAGCAATATTAACTTTATTTGAATGGTAGCTACCACTGATTGAGCCTAAAAAATTTAATAGCTTGGCACCAGGAAGTCCCATAAAATAGGCGGCGTTAGTATAAATAGCTAATTTAGAGCTTTCGCTTGCTAGGGTAGTAGCTGTTTTTTTATCAAAGTTTTTGTAATCAAAAAATCCCATAGAATCCTCTGTTATTATCATTATAGGAGCTAGATAAATTATATCTAATCACTATATTACCATAGAAGAGAATTTACAAAACAATGTGGATTATGAATGAGATATATTCAGGTTATGCTTGATATAGAAATACTTTGGGATTAATTAGGTTTAAATTGCAAAATTTTCACACTAACTCACCGCTTTCCTTTTACATTTTTTGCTAATTTCAGGTACAATCTGCCGATTATTTTTCTTTTAACTTACAACAAATAGGACATTCGCTGCCCTTATGAAAATGCAGAATATTCGTAACTTTTCAATTATTGCACATATCGACCACGGTAAATCAACGTTATCAGACCGTTTAATTCAAACCTGTGGTGGTTTATCTGATCGAGAAATGGAAGCTCAAGTATTAGACTCAATGGATCTTGAGCGTGAGCGTGGTATTACGATTAAAGCCCAAAGTGTTACATTGAACTATAAGGCACAAGATGGTGAAACGTATCAATTAAACTTTATCGATACACCAGGACACGTGGATTTCTCTTATGAAGTTTCTCGCTCTCTTGCCGCTTGTGAAGGTGCTTTGTTGGTTGTTGATGCAGGGCAGGGGGTTGAAGCACAAACCCTAGCAAACTGTTATACAGCGATCGAAATGGATCTCGAAGTTGTACCAATTTTAAATAAAATTGATTTACCTGCAGCAGAGCCAGAACGTGTTGCAGAAGAAATTGAAGACATTGTCGGCATTGATGCAATGGAGGCGGTGCGTTGTTCAGCAAAAACAGGTTTAGGCATTGATTTAGTTCTCGAAGAAATTGTCGCCAAAATTCCTGCCCCAGAAGGTGATCCTGATGCACCTTTACAGGCACTGATTATTGACTCTTGGTTTGATAACTACTTAGGGGTAGTTTCGCTTGTTCGAGTTAAAAACGGATCAATCAGAAAAGGCGATAAAATCAAAGTAATGAGTACAGGTCAATCTTACAATGTTGATCGTTTAGGGATTTTCACGCCAAAGCAAGTTGATACCGCCGAATTAAAAACAGGTGAAGTAGGCTGGGTAGTTTGTGCGATTAAAGATATTTTAGGTGCCCCAGTAGGTGATACGCTGACTTCTCATCATCACTCTGCGACTGAAGCCTTACCGGGCTTTAAAAAAGTAAAACCACAGGTTTATGCAGGTTTATTCCCAATCAGCTCAGATGATTATGAAGCTTTCCGCGATGCGTTAGGTAAATTGAGCTTAAATGATGCCTCTTTATTCTACGAGCCAGAAAATTCAACAGCGTTAGGCTTTGGTTTCCGTTGTGGTTTCTTAGGTTTATTGCATATGGAGATTATTCAGGAGCGTTTAGAACGTGAATACGATCTTGATTTAATTACCACAGCACCAACCGTAGTTTATGAAGTCGAACAGACCAATGGCGAAATTATTTATGTAGATAGCCCATCGAAGTTACCGCCAATTAGCAACATTGCAGAAATTCGAGAGCCAATTGCAGAATGTAATATGCTTGTTCCACAAGAGTTTTTAGGTAACGTTATTACACTTTGTGTAGAAAAACGTGGCGTACAAACAAATATGGTGTATCACGGTAACCAAATTGCTTTAACCTATGAAATCCCAATGGGCGAAGTTGTATTGGATTTCTTTGACCGATTAAAATCAACCTCTCGTGGTTATGCCTCGTTAGATTACGGTTTTAAACGTTTCCAAACAGCAGATATGGTGCGTGTGGATATTATGATCAACGGTGAACGTGTTGATGCGTTAGCCTTAATCGTCCACAAAGCCAATGCACCATATCGTGGGCGTGAGTTAGTAGAAAAAATGAAAGAACTCATTCCACGCCAGCAATTCGATATTGCGATTCAAGCAGCTATCGGCAACCATATTATTGCTCGTTCAACGGTAAAACAGTTGCGTAAAAACGTATTAGCGAAATGTTATGGTGGTGACGTAAGCCGTAAGAAAAAACTCTTACAGAAACAGAAAGAAGGTAAAAAACGAATGAAATCGTTAGGTAATGTGGAAGTTCCACAAGAAGCATTCTTAGCGATTTTACACGTGGGTAAAGATTAATAAATGAAAATGGCAAGCGGTTGGTTTTGCAAAATATATTGCAAATCTAACCGCTTATGATTAGACATAAGGAGAAACCAATGGCAAATCTTATGCCAATTATTTTTATCGCCATTTTATATGGCGTTTGGAAAGTGTTAGACGGAATGCAGCTGCCGAATACGATTTCAATTATTTTAGTTGCATTAGTTGTCATTTGTGGTGCGTTTTTCGCATTTTACAAATTCAGTGCCGACCCACGTCGTAAGGCTAAAATCGCCCGTGAAGAAAAACGCTTAGGCAGAGCATTAACAGATGAAGAGATGAAAGAAATCCAACCACGTTCAGCAGTGGGTGAATTTTTTGCATCACTTTTTGGGGTGCTATTTTTTGTGACCGTGCTACGTTCTTTTCTATTTGAACCATTCCAAATCCCAAGTGGCTCAATGGAACCGACTTTGCGTGTTGGTGATTTTTTAATTGTGAATAAATTTAGCTATGGCATTAAAGATCCGATTTGGCAAAATACTTTGATTGAAACGGGTAAACCACAACGTGGTGATGTTGTTGTGTTTAAAGCTCCAAAACAACCGCACGTGGATTACATTAAACGTGTTGTTGCGGTAGGTGGCGATAAAATCAAATACGATTTTGCAACGCAACATCTGACTTTAACTCGTGGCGACACAGGTGAAGTAGTCACATTTACTTATAGCGATGCAAAACCAAACCCTGATTTCTTATATCACGGTGAAATGCAATTAGAACGTACTGAAACAGGCGATGTAACGCACCAAATTTTAAATAACCCACAACCGTTTAATTATGCACCTTATTTCTACCAACAAGAAGGCTTACCAGCTGGCGAATGGCTTGTTCCACAAGGGCATTACTTTGTAATGGGCGATAATCGTGACAACAGTGAAGATAGTCGTTTTTGGGGCTTTGTACCCGAAAAGAACCTTGTTGGTAAAGCATCGGTGATTTGGTTAAGCCTGGATAAAAAACCAAATCAGTTCCCAAGTGGGTTACGTTTTGAAAGAATGTTTACTTCGATCAAATAACCAATTTTCTCTCTCAAACTCTACAAGTTGTAGAGAACTTTGAGAGGGATTAAAATTGGTATATCTTCTTTTTCTTGATTTCTTATATATTCTTCCAGCACTTTTGTGTTTAATCCAACTTTACTTACATAGCACCTCTTTGTACAAAAGTGCTTATTTCCAGATTGATGTTTCAGATTCGCATTCCTTTTAAATATTATCAGCGAGGATTTACCTTTCAGGTATTCCATAAAACTTAATACCGCCAATTTGGGGGATTTTCAAAAGAATATGAATATGCTTAGATTATTGATAAAGTCTTTTTTGATATTTCTTATACAAAGGATTCTACGCTGGCATCGGTTTATTGAATACAAAAAATTAGAGTTTGTCATCAGTCTGGAGTGTATTAAATATGCCTTATTAAATATATTTATGAAGAAAATAGAGTGCATCATTATAATTTTGTAAGAAAATTATGTGTCTATTTTGTTCTTTGATTATATTGTTGCGATTTAGTGGAATAATTCAATTCTATTTATCATGTATTTGATCTATAATCTTTCCACTAACGATGAAAATACATTAAATAATTTCAATTAAAGTAGGATATAAACAATGAAATACTCATCTTTATCTTTAGGATTATTGGCGATGTTCTATACCTTGTCAGTCAATGCAAACTCTACAAAACTTCAAGATATTTTACGCTATGCACTCAATGAAGACCCACGAGTATTAGAGGCGAAAGCAAATGTAGCAGTTGCACAAACACAAACAAAAATATCACAGGCAGGTCATTACCCTATTCTTTCTGTAGCGAATACTCAAGTATTATCACAAAAACATAAAGATACAGCTGATAAAAAAAGTTCTCGACCAACCTTAAAAGGGCAGATTAATTTATTCTCTTGGGGGGCAATTGAAAGTGAAGTTCAGAGAGATCGTCATAAAGAAGGCTTCTTTAAATTTAAAAAAGATGAAACGCAAGAACAGGTCGGTAAAACAATTACAGAACTTTATTTGACAGCTCTGCGAGCAAAAGAAAATATTGTTGTGTATAAAGAAAGTTTAAAACGCCATCAAAATATTTTGCGCAGTATTCAAACTATTGCAAACTATGATGAAGGTCGTGAGTTTGAAGTAGAAGAAGCAAAATCAAGATTGCTACAAGTGGAGTCTATCATTGAGCAACAAAGTCGAGTACTCAATGTTTCTCTTAGCCAGATTAATCGTTATACAAAATCGCCAATTTCAGAAAATGATCTATTTGATCCATTTCCAAATAGACAGCCTGAGAAATTTATTGCGGACTACAAAAATTCATCATTAAATCAGAATCCTACGTATTTAGCTCAACAAGAAGAATTAGCGAGTACTCAAGCAGGTGTAAAAGCAGCTAAAGCCAAATTACTGCCAGCAATTAATTTACAAGGTGAAGTGTATAATAAGGGGTATGAAGTTTACTTAGGTGTATCTTGGAATATCTTCGACTCCGCAGCTTACCATTCCGTTGATCATAACCAGTATTCAGAAGCTGCTGCAAAAGCTAAATTGCAAGAAATTTTGTTGGAATTACAAGAACAAGCAAGAAGTTCTGAAATTGATATGAAACAGAATAATCGTCGTTTAGGAGTTGTATCCAAGCAGATATCTTCTCAGAAGCGGGTATTATCCTCAGTTGAATTGCAATTTGATATAGCGCAGCGTTCTTTATTGGATGTGCTTAATTCCTATAAAGAATTAACCGAAATTCAAGTAGAAGAAGTGAATATTAAAAATGATTACCGCATTGCAGCTCTGAATTATCTTATTTCTCAGGCTCAAGTGGCTAAATGGGCTGGTATTCAACGAATTAACCTAAATTTATAAAAATAAAGAAGTGATTTTATGGAATCAATTATTGAACACGTTGCATTAGCAACTCAACTGTTAGGCTCTCCTGTGGCAAAAGAAGCATTATCGGCACAGATTGTGAGAGATCAATACCAACGTATTAATTATTCATCGTTGATTGAATTATTAAAAGCTAATGGTTTTGAAAATAATATCTCCAAACGCCCACTAACAAGTATCCCTTCTTTAGCGGTTCCTGTCGTTGTTTTTTTAGGTGGTGAAGAAGGAGCTGTGATTACAAAAATTGAAGGTAGTGGCACGGCTCGAGAATATCATATTCGTCAAACAGACGGTATGCTAAAAAAAATATCGCACACAGAATTAGATGAGAGATATCTGGGATTTTGTTGGTTTATTAAACCTAAAATTATGGCTGATGTGCGTTCAGAATTACCCGAATATCATCTGCCTAAAGCTTGGTTTTGGAAAGTCATTTGGCGATTTAAACCCTATTATTTCCAAGTTATTCTTGCCACATTCTTAATTAACTTTTTAGCCTTAGTAAGTTCATTATATGTAATGAACGTTTACGATAGAGTTATTCCTAATAAAACCTATGAAACCTTATGGGTACTAAGTATCGGCGTTATTTTAGCGATTACCTTTGAATTTATTGCGAAACTTATTCGTGGGCATTTAACCGATATTGCAGGTAAAAAAGCCGATTTGATTATTAGCTCCGCTCTCTTTAGGCGAGTTATGTCAATTCGATTAGCGGATAAGCCTGCTTCATCAGGATCTTATGCTAATAATTTGAGGGATTTTGAATCTGTACGCGAATTTATGACGAGTGCCAGTTTATTGGTACTTGTTGATTTACCATTCCTATTACTCTTTGTTTTTGTGATTTGGTTAATTGGTGGCAAATTGGCTATCGTGCCAATGATTTTAATTCCATTGGTAATTATTGTTGGTTTATTGGTACAACCTAAAATTGCTTACTATATGACAGCGTCAATGAAAGAATCATCACAAAGACAAGGGCTAGTAGTAGAAGCAATAGAAGGAATTGAAACCCTAAAAGTGAATAATGCAACAAGCTGGGCACAACAACGTTGGGATCAATATACTGCGAAAACAGCAAGTATTCAGACCAAAATGAAAGATCTCAATAACTTTGTGATTAACTTTGCAGTGGGAATGCAGCAGCTAAATACCGTCTTTTTAGTATTATTCGGGACTTATTTAATTCACAGTACTGTCGAAGGTGAGAGAATTACTATGGGGGCATTAATTGCTTCTGTGATTCTTTCTGGTAGAGCATTAGCACCATTGTCACAAATTGCAGGCTTAGCCACTCGTTTCCAACAAGCAAAAGTTGCCTTATCTGGGGTAAATAATATTGTGGATCGTCCAACTGAACGCCGTCCAGATCATCAATATATTCGCTTAGATAGAGTAGAAGGAAAGGTTAATTTCAATAATGTTTCATTCAAATATGGCAAAGAAGGGCATCTTGCTTTAGAAGGCGTTAATATTGAAATTCAGCCGGGCGAACGTGTTGGTATTTTAGGTAGAGTGGGTAGCGGTAAAACGACATTATTAAATTTAACCTCTGGTCTATACGAACCTGTTGAAGGAAGTGTAACTTTAGATAATGTGGATATTCGCCAACTTGACCCTAATTTCTTAAGAAGTCAGATTGCTCAATTGCCACAATCGCCGAGATTGTTCTTAGGAACATTGAGAGAGAATCTAAATCTTGCTCGCCAAGATAATTTCTCAACAGATCAGGAATTATTAATGGCACTTCGCCGCTTTGGATTAGATCATATTATTAAAGATCACCCGAGAGGGCTGGATATGCCATTAGGTGAAAATGGAATGGGGCTTTCAGGTGGTCAAAAGCAATTGGTTGCTTTAGCTCGTATGACATTGCGTGATCCGAGAGTGGTGTTGCTGGACGAACCAACGCATAGTCTAGATCAAAATTCTGAAAATTTAGTTCTCAATTCATTAGCTCGTTGGTCGGTAGATCGTACTTTTATCGTTGTGACACATCGTCCACAAGTATTGCAAATAGTCGATCGTATTATTGTGATTGATAAAGGTAAAGTGGTGATTGATGGACCTAGAGATGCGGTATTACGCCATTTACAAGAACAAGATAACGTATCTAATACTAAAAAAGTAGAGCATAAATCTACTGAGGCTTCGTCTGAGCAATCATCAGAAGAGAATAGCTAAAAGCGTAGGAACAGAATCTAATGAAGAAAGAAAATACACCTCCTAGTATAAAAAATGAAAAAGAAAAAATAGCACAAGCAGATCTGCCGTTATTAAATGATCTAAATGCAGCCCTACAAGTTGAAAAACATACAGGTACTTTTTCTGTTATCGTATTGTTTTTTATCTTTATCGTTGTTTTTGTAATATGGGCATATAACAGCCCTCTTGAAGAAGTAACTCGTGGGCAAGGTAGCGTTATTCCAAGTAGTCGAGATCAAATTGTTCAGAGTATCGACCCTGGTATTGTGCAAGAAATACGAGTAAAGGAAGGGGATATTGTTGAAAAAGGCCAAGTATTATTGGTGCTAGATGATACAAGAAGTTCGGCTATTTTTCGTGAAAGCCAAGCAAAAGTTAATAATTTACAAGCAATTTCTGCTCGTTTACAAGCTGAGGCTCACAATATTCCGTTGGTTTTTCCCGAACATATATCAGAAGAATTAAAAGCACGAGAACTTGCAGTTTATCAAGCTAGCCAAAAGACACTAAATGAAGCTATAGCAGGGTTAAGCGAAAGTAAGAAAGTGTTAGATCGTGAAATTTCGATTACTCAGCCTATGGTTAATCGTGGGGTAATGTCAGAAGTTGAACTTTTACGATTAAGACGTCAATCCTTAGAGCTTAGCCAGCAAATTACTGAAAGGAAAAATAAATATCGTTCAGATGCTAACCAAGAATTGGTTCGTACGGAATCTGAATTAGCTCAAGCCTTAGAAAATATGGCGGTAAGAGCAGATCCAGTAGAACGTTCACAACTTAGAGCTCCATTGAAAGGTATTGTGAAAAATATCCGAGTGAATACAATTGGAGGTGTTATTCAAGCAGCACAAGATATTTTAGAAATTGTCCCTATTGACGACAAACTCGTGGTTCAGGCTTACATTAGTCCGAAAGATGTTGCTTTTATTCGCACTGGACAAGAAGCTATTGTTAAAATTAGTGCTTATGATTATGCAATTTATGGCGGAATTGAAGGTAAAGTGGTGTTGATCAGCCCTGATACTCTACAAGATGAAAGACGACCAAGTGAACTAAAATTAAACCCAGATCAGGCATATTATCGAGTGTTGGTTGAAACTACACGTAATAATATTACCGATAGAGCGGGGAATGTATTGGAAATTACGCCGGGTATGACTGCAACAGTAGATATTAAAACAGGTGAAAAAACCGTATTCCAATATCTCATTAAACCAATTACTCGAATGAAGCAGGCATTACAAGAGAGATAAATATAACTAGCCGTTGTAACTAGTTGTTGTAATAAGGGATACTTTGGTATCCCTTATTTAATTTTAGAATGATGTAATCTAAAATCCCATTCGCATTTTTCTACTTAAAGTTTATAATCGAACCTTTCTTTTCAACCTATATCATCAAATCCTATGAAACCAGCAACTGCAACAATCAATGGTAGTGCTTTACGCCATAATCTGAAACTCATTAAATCACTTGCTCCAAATAGTAAAATTTGTGCTGTCGTTAAGGCAAACGCCTATGGGCAAGGTATTCGCCGTGTGACTAAAACTATTGAAAATATGGTAGATGCTTTTGGAGTTGCCAGAATTAAAGAGGCTCTGAGTATTCAAGAGAGTGGCTATGCAGGAAAAATCGTGTTGCTTGAAGGTTTTTTTGACCGAGAAGAACTGCTTAAAACGCTATCTCGCCGTTTTGACACAGTCATTCACTGTATTGAACAACTAGAAATGCTAGAGCAAGTGGCACAAGAGCGGCAGAAAGAGCAAGCGAAAGGTTTTTGGAAACGCAAAACAAAAATTTATTTTCCAGTCAATGTTTGGTTGAAAATTGATACAGGAATGCACCGCTTAGGTATTCACCCTGAACAAGTAACAGAATTTTACCAACGATTAAGCCAATGTCCTTTAGTTGCAAGCATTAGCTTTATCAGCCATTTTAGCCGAGCAGATGAATTAGAATGTGGTTATAGTGAAAAACAGATTGCGGTATTTGAAGAAGTGAATAAAGGGTATTCAGTAGAACGCAGTTTATCCGCATCAAGTGGTATTTTGTATTGGCAGCAAGCCCATTATGAATGGGTTCGCCCAGGAATTATAATGCACGGTATTTCCCCCCATAATCGCCCGATTACTGAACTTGGTTTTAAACCTGTAATGACCCTTTCTTCATCGCTAATTACCGTTCGCACCCATAAAGCAGGCGAACCTGTCGGCTATGGTGCAGGCTGGATTAGCCCGAAAGATACCAAAATTGGCGTTGTTGCGATTGGTTATGGTGATGGCTACCCAAGAAATGCCCCTGAAGGCACACCTGTCTTTATCAATGGACGTAAAGTTCCTATTGTTGGGCGAGTATCAATGGATATGATGACCGTTGATTTAGGCATTGATAGCCAAGATAAAGTGGGCGATGAAGTGATTTTATGGGGCGAAGAACTACTGATTGAAGAAGTCGCAGAAACCATCGGTGTAATCAACTATGAGCTGATCACTAAACTCACCCCAAGAGTACTGATTGAATATAAGGACGAATAATGATACTTAGGCATAGGTATCTCTATTCGAAATGAACGGAAATAATTTAGTAATGTGATTAGCACTTATAAACATCGAGATGTAAGAAGTACTTATGCCAGTATTAAGCGATATTTTGAATATCTACTTACTTATGAGAAATATCCAAAAATTAAATATTGAAAAGACGACAAATCGGATAGAAGGATTTTTAAATAAAAAGAGTTGGTAATAATGGTAAGGGAATCATAAAACCAACTCTTTTGTTCAATAGAGGCATAGTTCGCAAAAAGACCAACCTTTTTGTCTACTATGTTTTTTTGTTAAATATTAGAACGGAATATCATCATCAAAGTTATTTAATGCGGGTTCTGCTTGTGGAGCAGGTTTAGCTTGTTGCGGTTGAGCTTTTGGTGCATTGTAGCTTTGATTTTGAGCATAGCCATCATTCATTCCACCTTGGTTGTAGTTATTTGATGGTGCTGATTGTTGCCCCCAACCTTGATTTTGATCGTTACCGTATCCATTACCTTGTTGTGCATTACGGCTACCCAACATTTGTAATACATCGCCTTGAATTTCAGTGGTATAGCGATCTTGCCCGTTTTGATCTTGCCATTTGCGAGTTCTTAAACGCCCTTCAACATATACTTGTGAGCCTTTACGCAGATATTGCCCAACAACTTCAGCTTGGCGGCGATAAAATACAATTCTGTGCCATTCTGTAATTTCACGACGTTCGCCCGACATTTTATCTGTCCAGCTTTCTGTGGTGGCAACGCTGATATTTGCTACTGCTTCACCATTTGGCATTGTTCGCATTTCAGGATCGTTACCTAAATTACCCACAATAATCACTTTATTTACACTTGCCATAGTATCCTCTAAATTATTGAAATATAAAATCTCAGCTATTTTGCCTGATTTCAAAAAAAAAATCATCAAATAAAACTGATATTTTGTACAGTTATTCAAATTATGCGATAATGATCGACAAATGATGAAGTAATTTTATTTGCAGAGATACTCCAAATTATAATTATTTTATGGAGTTATATTTTATTTTGTGATCAAAATCATTTTTTATTGATATAATTTTCGCTATACTTTTAACCAAATTGGTATCTGAAAAGGAAGTGAATATGAATGAAACATTTGTACTGAATGATCACCCTCATCGCAGATTTAATCCGCTTAAAAATCAATGGGTCTTAGTTTCTCCACATCGAGCAAAACGCCCTTGGCAAGGGCAACAAGAAGCCTTGGTACAAGACGAGAAACCAAGTTATGATCCAACTTGTTATCTTTGCCCTAGTAATAAGCGGATTACAGGCGAAGTTAATCCAAACTATACTGAACCTTTTGTGTTTAAAAATGATTTTTCTGCACTTTTACCTGATACACCTGCTCCAGACTCTAATCACGACCCATTATTTAAAATTTCACACACTCAAGGCGAAAGCCGAGTTATCTGTTTTTCTCCCGATCACAGCAAAACGCTCCCACTTTTAACGCCAGCCGAAATTGAAAAAGTGATTCAAACTTGGCAATCTCAAGCAACGGAGCTAAGTCAGCGTTATCAATGGGTGCAGATTTTTGAGAATAAAGGCGAGATGATGGGCTGTTCTAATCCACACCCTCACGGGCAAATTTGGGCAAGTAATTTCTTGCCTAATGAAATTGCCACAGCAGATCAATGTCAGGCAGATTATTTTAAGCAATACGGTTCGCCACTGTTAATTGATTATGCCCAACGTGAATTAGAAAAAAGAGAAAGAATTGTGGTAGAAACAGAAGATTGGATTGCGGTTGTGCCATATTGGGCAAGTTGGCCGTTTGAAACCTTGCTTCTACCAAAATCAAAACATTTCACGCAAATTACGCAGTTAAATCAAACAGAGCGAGAAGATCTTGCACTTGCATTGAAAAAACTGACTACTCGCTACGATAATTTATTTAACATTAGTTTCCCATACTCAATGGGATTCCATTTTGCCCCTTTTAATCAATCGGATAATTCTCATTGGCAACTGCACGCTCATTTCTATCCACCGCTTTTACGTTCGGCAACGGTGCGTAAATTTATGGTTGGCTATGAAATGATGGCAGAAACTCAGCGTGATTTAACCCCAGAGCAAGCGGCAGAACGTTTATTAGCCGTTAGTGATGAAATTCATTATAAAAATAATAAATAGAAGGAAGAGAAAATGAACCCAATTGAACTTTCACAACAGCAATTTGAACAACATTTTGGTTATGACTCACTGCAAACGGTATTTGCTCCGGGGCGAGTTAATATTATCGGTGAGCATACTGATTACAACGATGGTTTTGTTATGCCTTGTGCGATCAATTATGGAATGGCAGTCAGCTTTAGCCCGCGAGATGATTCTATTTGGCGAGTGTATGCCATTGATATTAACGAAACCGATGCGTTTGATGTTAAAAAGCCGATTCCACAAAGTGAAGATAAATGGAAAAATTATGTGCGTGGCGTAGTGAAATATATTCAAGAGCGTTGCCCTGAATTTATTCAAGGTGCAGATATTGCGATGACCAGTAATGTGCCGATGTCATCTGGGCTAAGTTCATCTGCCGCATTAGAAATTGCTATCGGGAAGACTTGCCAAGTGTTAGGGAATTTTTCATTAACACTGGCAGAAATTGCATTGATTGGTCAAAAAGCAGAAAATAAATTTGTTGGTGCAAACTGTGGCAATATGGATCAACTGACTTCCGCATTGGGTCAGAAAGATCATCTTATAATGATCGATTGCCGTAGCCTTGATATTACGCCAACGCCTGTACCACAAGGCTATTCTATTGCAATTATCAATTCTAACGTTAAGCACGATCTTGTTACAGGGGAATATAATAGCCGCCGCCAAGAGTGTGAAACAGCCGCACAATTCTTTGGTGTTAAAGCATTGCGTGATGTTACACCTGAGCAATTTATTGAAAGAGCAGCTGAATTACAGCAACTTAACGAGTTAGCCTATAAACGAGCAAAACACGTCGTTAGTGAAAATCATCGTGTATTAGAAGCCGTAGAGGCATTAAAAGCAAATGATATGCAGAAATTAGGTGTGTTAATGGCAGATTCTCACGATTCAATGCGTGATGATTTTGAAATTACCACGCCTGAAATAGATTATCTTGTTGAATTGGCACAAGTAGCAATTGGTAAAGATGGTGGAGCAAGAATGACTGGCGGTGGTTTTGGTGGTTGTATTGTTTGCCTTGTACCAAATCAAAAAGTTGATGCATTACGTCAGTTAATTGCAGAAAACTATCAGAAGCAAACGGGGATTCAAGAAACCTTCTATGTTTGTACTGCTTGTGATGGGGTTCATCAAGTTAAATAGAACGTTCATTTAGGGCAAATGTAATTTTGCCCCTACATATGAACCAAATGCCCCTACGTATGAACCAAATGTCCGAAATGTAGGGGCTAATTACATTAGCCCTTATAAATAAAGAGAACAAAATATGAACCTTTATTTTCTTGAAAACGAATATCTCAAAATTACCCTATCAGACCTAGGTGCCAGTTGGCTCTCTTGTTTAGTGAAATTACCCAATGAAGAACGAGAAGTGCTTGTAACTACATCTGCAGAAAATTGGCAAAAACAGACCGCTTATTTTGGGGCAATAGTTGGGCGTTATGCGAACCGTATTGCCAATGGTTGTTATCAGCTGAATGGAAAAAGTTATCAGCTTGCTAAAAATAACGGTGAAAATAGCTTACACGGTGGTGTGTTAGGGGCAGACAAGCAAGTTTGGGGCGTTGAGTTTGCTACTGCACAAGCGGTGAGATTTCAGAAAGTTTTTGCAGATGGCGAAGAAGGATTTGGGGGAGAAGTAACAAGTTATGTGGAATATCGTTTAAAGGATAATCAACTTGAAGTTATCTTTGATGCGATAAGTAATCAAGACACGCCATTTTGTTTAACTAATCACGCTTATTTTAATTTATCTAATGAAGATACAATTCATCAGCATAAGTTACAAATCAATGCAGATTATTATTTGCCCGTTGCAGAAAATGGTATTCCAAATCAAGCATTAAAAGCCGTTGAGAATACGAGTTTTGATTTTCGACAAGCCAAATTTATTGGACAGGATTTACTAAAAGATCAGGATCAGAAATGTGTAAAAGGCTACGACCACGCTTTCTTACTTGCAAAAAAATCAGCAGATCTTACCGCTTGTACGCCTGATGCAGTGCTTTCTGTGGCGGATATAACACTTGAACTGCGTACAACTAAGCCTGCATTACAGCTTTATACAGGGAATTGGTTAGCAGGGCAACCGAATAAAACAGGTGGTGTTTACGCTGATTATGCGGGTGTTGCTCTTGAGCCTGAATTTTTCCCTGATACGCCAAACCACCCAGAATGGTGGCATTTGGGTGGGATTTTGAAAGCAAATGAAGTTTATCAACATTTTATTCGGTATCAATTTAACTTAAATTAGCAAAACGAATATAAGCTAGTTTGTCATCTTTTATAAATCATTATATAATAATTTATATAATGATTCAGATTATTGACAAAGTCTTTTTTCATTCGGACGCCAGCGTGGCGTC
>NZ_LEKM01000137.1 GCF_009761375.1 Ursidibacter arcticus
TTTGTCATCAGTCTGAATCATTATATAATAATTTATATAATGATTTTTTATTTACATTACAGGAGATGATATGAAAAAAACATTACTGAGATTAGCTTTAGTCAGTGCTTTTAGTATGAGTGCTACATCAGTATTAGCGGAAAATATTACTGTATTTGCGGCAGCGTCAATGACAAATGTGTTACAGCAAATTGGTGAAGAGTATAAAAAACAACACCCTGAAGATAGTATTACATTTTCTTTTGCGGGTTCTTCAACTTTGGCAAAACAGATTGAACAAGATGCTCCAGCGGATATTTTTGTTTCAGCAGATCAAAAATGGATGGACTATGTTGCAGAAAAACAGCCAAATAAAACCCAAAATATAAAAACCTTAGCGGAAAATGAATTAGTCTTGATTGCACCTAAGGACAGCGAGCTTAAAGAGACCACTGTTAAAGAGATCGACTTTAAAAAGGTAATTGGTGAGAGCTATTTAGCAGTGGGAGATGATAATGTGCCTGTTGGGCGTTATGCCAAAAAAGCTCTTGAACATTTTAATCTATGGGCTGATGTAGAAAATCGCTTATCTAAAGCAAAAGATGTGCGTGCGGTACTCGCTTATATCGAACGTGGCGAATTACCACTTGGGATTGTTTATTCAACCGATGCGAAAGTAAGTGATAAAGTAAAAGTTGTTGCAGTATTTCCACAAGAGAGCTACGGTAAAGTTGTTTATCCAGCAGCAACACTCAGTGAAAAGGCAGAAGCTAAACGCTTCTTAGATTTCCTTTCTAGCGCAAGTGCAAAATCAGCATTTGAAAAAGCAGGCTTTAAAGCGGTACAATAAAGCCTATTTCCCCTTTCTTAGAAAGGGGAATTTGCAAAAGTTTTCAGCAATCCAACCGCTTGTTTATTGAGAATTTCCTGTGTTTGACTTTTCCCCACAAGAACTAAATGCGATTGTCCTTAGTTTAAAAATAGCCTCAATCGCTATCTTATTAGCATTACCTTTTGCTATTGCATTTGCGTGGTTACTTGCTCGTAAAGATTTTTGGGGAAAGAACTTAGTGAACGGTATTATTCATTTACCGTTAGTGTTACCTCCTGTTGTAATTGGCTATTTGCTACTGGTGCTAATGGCAAAAAAAGGGGTAATTGGGCAGTATTTGTGGGAATGGTTTAATTTTTCGTTTAGTTTTTCTTGGCGTGGTGCTGTACTTGCCTCAATGGTAATGGCATTTCCGCTGATGGTTCGTTCTATTCGATTAGCGTTTGAAGGTATTGATCCTAAATTGGAGCAAGCCGCTCGAACCTTAGGTGCAAGCCCGATAAAAGTCTTTTTTACCTTAAATTTACCGCTTTCATTGTCGGGGATTATTGCGGGGGCAGTATTAGGTTTTGCCCGTTCTCTTGGCGAATTTGGTGCAACCATTACCTTTGTTTCAAATATCCCGAATGAAACTCAAACCATACCAGCCGCACTTTATACTTTTATTGAGACCCCTGATGGCGAATTTGCAGCTGCTCGTTTATGTTTAGTCGCAATCGTTATCTCATTAGTTGCACTATTTTGTTCAGAATGGTTGGCACAGCGACAACAACGATATAAATAGGTAGAAAAATGTTAAAGATCGACATTACACAGCAACTCGGTGAATTAGCTTTAAGCGTCAATGTAACTATCGCAGCAAAGGGCGTAACGGCTATATTTGGGCGTTCAGGTGCTGGAAAATCAAGCCTAATTAACTTAGTTGCAGGTCTATCTAAAGCAGATAACGGAAGTATCATATTAAACGACCGTATTCTGTTTGATCGTCAGAAGCGAATAAATCTCCCCCCCGAACAACGTAAAGTAGGTTATGTTTTCCAAGAGCCTAGACTATTTCCGCATTATCGTGTGGAAGGCAATTTAAAATATGGCTGCAAGCGGGTAGATTCTCAAAAACTTTCACAAATTGTACAATTATTAGGCATTAAACATTTGCTACAACGTTTCCCTAATAGCTTATCTGGCGGAGAAAAACAGAGAGTGGCTATTGGACGTGCTTTATTGTCAGATCCAGATATTTTATTGATGGACGAACCACTTTCGGCATTAGATTTGCCACGCAAAAAAGAACTGCTGGATTATCTTAGCCAGTTAGCTAAGCAGCTTGAAATTCCTATTCTATATGTCAGCCATAGCCTAGATGAAGTCGTACGTTTAGCCGATCATCTTCTACTGTTAGAGCAAGGAAAAGTAACGGCTTATGCAGATACTGCAACGGTTTGGCATAGTGATGCTTTTTCCGCTTGGCAGCCTGAAACGCAAAAAATGAGCTTGCTTGAACTACCGATTGCTGAATTACAACCCTCTTATCAAATGCAAGGGCTGGCTATTGGAGAACAGCGAATATGGATCAATCAACAATCTCGTTATCAAATTGGTGAAAAATTACGAATAACGATCTCAAGTCGAGATGTTTCTTTAGCATTACAAAAACCGCAACAAACATCTATCCGAAATATACTGCAAGGGACAGTTTGCAAAATCGAGATGCAATCTGACCGCTTAGATATTGCAATTCAGATCGAACAACAGCAGATTTGGGCAAGTATCAGTCTATGGGCATTTGAAGAAATGCAATTAACAGAAGGGCAACAAGTTTATGTACAGATTAAGTCTGTTTCTATTTAAAGGCAATTTACAAACAATCTTGTGTTATGTTCGGTAATTATTCTTGTAGCGGTAGGGTATTTTCTTAGGTATGTGGGAGCGAAATTTCATCGCTCCCTCTTTATAATGGCTAAATATTAGTGACGGAAATGACGCATTCCTGTCAATACCATCGCCATTCCGTGTTCATTTGCAGCATCAATCACTTCTTGATCTCGCATTGAGCCACCTGGGTGGATAACACAAGTAATGCCAACTTTAGCGGCTGCATCAATACCATCTCGGAATGGGAAGAACGCATCTGATGCCATTACACAGCCTGCAACTTGTAAGCCTTCATCTTCAGCTTTAATGCCTGCAATTTTAGCCGAATAAACACGGCTCATTTGCCCTGCACCGATACCGATAGTTTGTTTATTTTTAGCATATACGATCGCATTTGATTTAACGTATTTTGCCACTTTCCAGCAGAATAATAGATCTTCCATCTCTTCTTTGGTTGGCTTGCGTTCGCTAACAAATTGTAGATCTTCAATATCAACGTGACCTTGGTCTGCATCTTGAACTAATAATCCACCATTTACACGTTTGAAGTCTAAGCGGTGAGGTGGCTCAGAAAATTCACCACATTCAAGAACACGCACATTTTTCTTTTTCGCGAGTACAGTTTTCGCATCTTCAGAAATTGTCGGAGCAATAATGACTTCGACAAATTGACGATCTGCGATAGTTTGTGCGGTTTCACCGTCTAACTCGCGGTTGAAAGCAATAATTCCACCGAAAGCAGAAGTTGGATCGGTTTGGTAGGCTCTGTCGTAGGCTTCTAAAATGTTTTTCCCTAGTGCAACGCCACAAGGGTTTGCGTGTTTCACGATAACACAAGCTGGCTCATCGAACTCTTTCACACATTCAAGTGCCGCATCGGTATCTGCGATATTATTGTAAGAGAGTGCTTTACCTTGCAGTTGAACGGCTGTTGCCACGCTGGCTTCTTTCAATTCGTTTTCAACATAGAATGCGGCATTTTGGTGGCTATTTTCACCATAACGCATTGTTTGTTTGCGAGTAAAGTTAAGGTTGAGTGTGCGTGGGAATTGTCCACAAACTTGGCTTAAATCTTCTTCTTCCGCCCCTTGATAAGGTGGTACTTTTTGCCCGAAGTAGTTTGCGATCATTGAATCGTATTGAGCAGTGTGTTCAAAGGCTTTAATTGCTAAATTAAAACGAGTTTCAAGGGTTAAACCGTTTTGGTTGTTATCCATTTCTGCCAAAATAGCGTCAAAATCATTATTATTGACGACAATCGCCACATCTTTATGGTTTTTTGCTGCAGAACGAACCATTGTTGGACCACCAATATCAATGTTTTCAACAGCATCTTCTAATGTGCAATTTTCTTTCGCCACCGTTGCAGCAAAAGGATAGAGATTAACAACCACCATATCAATTTGCTCAATATTGTGTTGTTGCATAATTGCATCATCAACACCACGGCGACCTAAAATACCACCGTGTACTTTGGGGTGAAGGGTTTTTACACGTCCGTCCATCATTTCAGGAAAGCCTGTGTAGTCAGACACTTCTGTAACAGCTAAACCTGCATCGGCTAATAATTTAGCTGTTCCGCCAGTTGATAACAATTTTACCCCACGTTGAGATAAGCCTTTTGCAAATTCCACGATACCATTTTTATCTGAAACACTAAGCAAGGCTTGTTTAATTGGACGATAACTCATTCTAATTCCTTAAAATTGGTAATAAAAACGGTGCAAATTATAACGCAAACGTTTGCTAAAAGCATTACAAAATCCATTTAGGTGTAAACAAGCGGTGATATTTCACTAATTTTTTGCAAGTTATGTTCTGAAAACTTTTTTCTTTTCCTTTACAAAACTGAACTTTTAGCTTTTGCTAAAAATTAAAAAAAGAGTAAAATGAACGAACGTTCAGTTTGATAAGTTTTAAATTTTTATGATTGTTAATAATGTGCCACACAATGAAGTGGCACTTCGTATTTTAAATGCCGCAGATACGTTAATGGCAGAAAATGGAGTGCAATATCTTTCCACTCATAAAATTGCTAAACAGGCTGGAGTATCGGTCGGGACTATTTATCTCTATTTTAAAGATAAAGACGACTTACTAAATCAGCTTGTTATTTATTTGTTTGGTCAGTTCAATCAAGCGATTGAAAAACAGTATGATGAAACGCTACCGCTCTTTGAGCAGTATCGTGCGTTATGGTTAGCAAAGTTTGAGTTTATGTCGAATAACCTCAATATCGTAAAAAATATGTACCAGTATGAGTCTTTGCCCCAGTTTCGTGAACTTCTACGTCATTGTTTTGAATCAGAACACTTACCTTGGAATCGTTTTATTAAACGCGGTTTGAAACAAGGTGTGATTGTTGATTTGCCGTTGCAAATTTTGTATGCAATGAGTATGAAAGTTCCGCAAGATTTGATTTATCAACAGTTATCCTTGGATAAAGTCTATTCTCAACAGTTGATTGAAGATGTGATTTTACGCACTTGGAAAGCAATTATTGTTTAATTTTAAATTCGTTATTTTAGGTTTTATGGAGAAAATATGACAACAGAAACAAAAAAACCTTCTTTCTTTAAAAGATTTGGTGTTTGGCTTGTGTTACTGCTTGTGTTATTGGTTTTTGGAGCAGTTATTGCGATTAACCAAAAAATTGCACAAGCAAAAGCCGATGCCGCAGCGAATCCATTCCCAAACATTACAATGGTTACTGCAATGGATGTGACATCGCGAGAGTGGACGCCTGTTATTGATGCCGTTGGTTATGTGCGACCAAATCAAGGTGCGATGTTGAGTACTCAAGTTTCAGGCACAGTCAGTCGTGTGTTAGTAAAAGCTGGCGATAGTGTGAAAAAAGGGCAGCTCTTAGTTGAATTGGATAGTTCCGTTGAACAAGCTAGCTTGCGAGCATCTGAAGCTCAACTTTCTGCGGTACAGGCGAATTATCAGCGTTATCGTAACTTAGTAGCATCAAATAGTGCATCAAAAGCAGAATTAGATAATGCCCAAGCAAGCTATAATCAATTAGTCGCAAGCATTGAATCTTTAAAAGCGAGTATTAAACGCCGCCAGATTTATGCTCCTTTTGATGGTGAAGCAGGAATAGTGAAAATCAATGAAGGGCAGTATATCAACGTAGGTACAGAAATTGTGCGTGTTGAAGATCGTAGCCAAATGAAAGTGAGTTTTACCTTACCTCAAACGGATTTAGAACTGATCAGCGTAGGACAAAAAGTTACCGTAACAGCTGATGCGGTATTAGGTCAAACTTTTGAAGCTGCGATTTCAGCGATTGATCCTGCTGTAAATCGCTCAACAGGTTTAGTGGAGTTAGAAGCAACAGTAAATGGAAAAGGGCTACTTTATTCAGGAATGTTTGCTCGTTTAAACATTGCATTACCAACAGAAACAAATCAAGTGGTTGTGCCGCAAATTGCCGTAACTTACACAATGTATGGTGAAAGTGCTTATGTATTACAACCACTTTCTGAAGAAGAAAAAGCAACCTTCAAAGCAACTCTTGAAACTCATACGGAAAGCCCAATGAATGGCGAACGAGCAAAACACCTGCTAAATAATTTAGATACAGTGCTTATTGCAAAACAAGTTGAAGTGAAAACGACAGATCGTCGTGGTATTTATGCACAATTAAAATCAGGCGTAAAAGTTGGAGACAAATTAGTTACAGGTGGTTTCCAACGTTTGAGTAATAACGCTTATGTGACTGTATCTGAAAAACAAGGTGCGGGTACAACCCAACCAGCTAAAAATAGCCGCTTATAATTGGGGTAAATAATGAGATTTACTGATATTTTTATTAAACGCCCTGTTTTAGCGATCAGCATTAGTATTGTGATCGTCATTATGGGCTTGCAAGCAATGTTTAAATTGCAGGTGCGAGAATATCCGAAAATGGTAAATACCATTATTACGGTTTCTACCACTTACGCAGGTGCAGATGCTGAAACAATGCAGGCGTTTGTTACATCAAAATTAGAAGAATCAATCGCTCAGGCAGATAATATTGATTATATAAAATCATCTAGTGCACCAAGTAATAGCACGATTACGGTAAAAATGAAATTAAATACCGATCCTGGTATTGCTGTTGCCGATGTATCCGCTAAAGTAAATGCTGTACGTTCACAATTACCATCAGAAATTGATGACCCTTCAATTTCTGCTTCATCGGGTGCAATGGAAGCGATTGTATTTATCCGTTTCTCGTCTGATGAACTTTCATCACCGCAGATTACTGACTATGTAGAACGTGTGGTTAAGCCACAATTCTTTACAGTGAGCGGAGTGTCTAAGATCAATGTGTTTGGTGGGACAAATTTCGGTTTACGCATTTGGTTCGACCCTGAAAAAATGGCAAGTTTAGGACTATCTGTGCCACAAGCTGTAGCAGCGTTATCTGCAAATAACGTTCAAACCGCAGCAGGCAATGCAAATGGTTACTATACGGCTTATCGTAACAAGGTTGAATCGACCACACGTGATGTTGAGCAACTTGAAAATTTAGTGGTTAAAACCACACAAAGTGGGCAACAAATTAAATTAAAAGATATTGCTCGTATTGAATTAGATAAAAATAGTGATACAAGCCGAGCCATTGTTAATGGTGCAGATGCAGTGGTCTTAGCGATTGAAGCGGCAAGTACAGCTAACTCGCTTGTTGTTGCAGAGAATATTTATCCTGCATTTGAAAAAATTAAGAACGATCTACCCGCTTCAATGGATGCGGAGATAATGTATGACAAAACTATTGCGATCAATAGCTCAATCAATGAAGTAGTAAAAACCATTGGTGAAGCAACCTTAATCGTATTAGTCGTGATTACAATGTTCTTGGGTTCATTTAGAGCAATGGTTATCCCTATTGTAACAATTCCAATTTCATTGATTGGGGTGTTAATGGTGTTACAAGGATTTGGTTTCTCAATTAACTTATTAACTTTATTGGGCTTAATCCTTGCTATCGGTTTAGTCGTTGATGATGCGATTGTGGTACTCGAAAACGTGGATCGCCACATTAAAGAGGGGGAAACGCCATTTAGAGCAGCAATTATTGGTACAAGAGAAATCGCAGTACCTGTTATTGCAATGACAGTAACGCTTATTGCGGTATATTCGCCAATGGCATTGATGTCAGGCATTACAGGGACACTTTTCAAAGAGTTTGCTTTAACTCTTGCTGGAGCTGTATTTATTTCAGGTATTGCGGCATTAACGCTTTCACCGATGATGTCTAGCCGTATTTTAAAAGCATCAGCTAAACCAAGCCGCTTAGAGCGTTGTGTAGAAGGTTTCTTACACCGTATTACGCAATGTTATACCAATATGCTTGAGCTAGTAATGGCTATGCGTAAATCGGTATTGGCTTTTGCGGTATTGATTTTTGCTTCGTTGCCATTCTTATTTGGTTCATTGGCAAGTGAGTTAGCCCCATCGGAAGATCGCGGTATTATTATGGCAATGGGAACAGGGCCTTCAAACACTAACTTGGACTACATTCAAGAAGTAATGACTCCTTTTGCTCTTGAGACACAAAAGATCCCTGAAGTTAGTGCAACACAAATTATGCCAGGCTTTCCATCAAGTAACGGTGCATTTGCTTTAGTACCATTAGTGGATTGGAATGAGCGTACTCGTTCGCAGTCTGAAGTGTTGGCGGAAGTGAGTAAAATTGCAAGTACTGTTCCTGAAGTTTCGATTACGGCTTTCCAAATGGCAGAAATTTCAACAGGGGAGAGCGGTTTACCATTTTCATTTGTGATTACAACGGCAGATAGTTACCAAAATTTAGCACAAGTGGCACAGCAATTTTTAATTGAAGCACAAAAATCAGGTAAGTTTTTCTTCAATCAACTAGACTTGAAATTTGATACCGCTTCAATGAGAATTAGTTTAGATCGTGAAAAATTGGGGACTTATGGTGTAACCGCACAGCAAATTAGTGCGACATTAGGAAGTTATTTATCAGGTGCGACACTTTCTCGTGTGGATATTGATAGCCGTCCATATAACATTGTGGCACAAGTAGAACGTAAAAATCGTTTGAACCCAGAAGATCTTGGTAAATTCTTTGTTACCACCAGTAACGGAGCATCTGTTCCATTAAGCACCTTTATTTCAATGGAATTGGTTTCACAACCAGCAAGTTTACCGAAGTTAAACCAGCTAAATTCAGCAACGATTAACGGTGTTGTGGCAAGTTCTATCGGTGATGCTGTGCAATGGGCTGAAGCGAAAGCTGCCGAAATTTTACCAAGTGGCTATCAGTATGACTTTATGAGTGAAGCTCGTCAGTATAAACAAGAGGGTAATGCGTTAGTACTCACGTTCGCCTTAGCGGTGGTAATGATCTACTTAGTATTAGCTATTCAGTTTGAATCTTGGCGTGATCCACTGGTTATTTTAGTGTCTGTTCCACTTGCGATTAGTGGTGCTTTATTAGTACTGAATATATTAGGCTTACCGTTTATTGGCGTAAAAGGCGCAACCTTAAATATTTATTCACAGGTTGGTTTAATTACCCTAGTTGGTTTAATTACTAAACACGGTATCTTAATGTGTGAAGTGGCGAAAGAAGAGCAGTTACATCACGGGAAATCTCGTGCAGATGCGATTTTCTATGCGGCTAAAATTCGTTTACGCCCAATTTTAATGACCACAGCGGCAATGATTGCAGGGCTTATCCCATTACTTTACGCTGCGGGTGCAGGTGCGGTAATGCGTTTTAGTATCGGGATTGTAATTGTGGCAGGATTAGCAATTGGTACACTCTTTACTTTATTTGTGCTACCTGTGATTTACACTTTCTTGGCAAGCGAACATAAACCGCTAATGGAGTTTGATGAAAACCAGCCGAGTAAACACGAGCAGAATAAAATCGAACAACTTGAACATTCCGCTTAATTAAACTCTCTCAAATAAGCGGTAACTTTCCTGAAATTTTTTGCAAAATTTTGAATGGAAGTTACCGCTTTTTGTCATTATTTATATGCAAGTTTAAATTTTATTGAGCAAAAATAAGGCTTAAAATTTTATAAAATAAAACCTTAAGCCTCTTAATTATTTTTTAAATATTAAAATTAGATAGAAATATAGTTTGAGGATAAGCTAGTAATTTTTCAACTTAATATTCTCTGGAGAGACTTCTCTGAAAAAATATATTCTATAATCAGGGTTACTTTCTTTTGGTGAATAATAAAAGTATCCTTTGATTCGAGTTCCACAGCTGAAATCATTATTTTTATTTAATGGTTTTCTTGTTCCTCCATAATCATCACAGTCAAATGATGTATTATTGGGAAAATGAAATGATGTACTCTCTTCATACGACTCGCCACCATCTCTGATTATTTCATACCAAAATACTTCTTTTCCTTCAACATTAGATGTTCTATAAAGAGCATTCGTATCTTTAATATGTAATTCGGTATTTAATGATTCATCATATGGGTTTAATATAAAAATATTTTCAGATAACAGTGATTTATCACCTATCTGAGGAATAAGAATATCTAGCTCAAATAGTTTCTCATCTTTTATTTTACTTAATAAAAATTTTTCTACGAGAGAAGCTTCTTTATCTGTAAAAATATCTGAACGATATGTTTCTATTTTCTCTTTCTGTAAATTCAATAAGTCAGGAAAGAACACAGCAACAATACCAACTGCGGTTGCAATAAAGCTCATAATAGAGCCAATAATAATTTTCTTTTGAAATATCATAAAGTTACCTTTTATTATGGTTAGTATTACATTGCAATTTCTTAATAATCTTTAAGTAATACACTTTCTTTAGGGATTAGCTTAAAGTTATGAAATTCGTGTTCACCTTTGGTATAATCAGTATTTTCATGAACAAAGAAACCATTAATTATAGTACTTCCCATTCCATACACAGAACATTTTGATTCCTTATGTATTGATGAAGCACTAGTAGAACTCTCTGGGAAACTATAGCTTATTCCTGCACACCAATGATCACATTCATTGAGAGAGTTAATATCACGACCTTCTTGGCTAAGCTCAAATTTTGTTAGTGTCGGTTCATTAAAATAATCATCCATCTTACCAAAAACAAGACCTTGATTTTCTTGGATTTCACTATCTGAATGAATGTTTGAACAGGCTTCCAAATTTAATTGGAATAGCTTCTTATCTAAAGCACGTTCTTTTAGGAAAGAAGATACTTTTTCAAAACTATTTATATCTTCAACCGCTATATCTATAGTTTCCATTTTCTTTTTCTGTAAATTCAATAAGTCAGGAAAGAACACTGCAATAACGCCAACACCTGTTGCAATAAAACTCATAATAGAGCCAATAATAATTTTCTTTTGAAAGATCATAATTAATTACCTATGTTAATTTATTTAATAAAATGTCAGTCACAAACTAATTGTTTTAGTAACTTACAATAATTTTACCCATTGAGTTTTTTGTGAATGTTATCTCATAAGGTCGAGTATTCCCTTTTTCAGTAACAAATATAGCTGAGCATACTAATTTATTAGTTTTTTTATCTAATAAATCAACATCAACTACATCTAGCACTGTAAAAATATCATCATTTGTCATTAGCATTGGTATTTCTTCCATAATATCTTCAGCATAACAATCTTCAGGTATTTTATCTAAATTAAAAGAGATGCTTGAATGAGCCATTATTTTTGAAGATAAAGCAATGAATATTACGAACAATATATTTTTCATTTAATAACCTTTGTAACAGTATAAATATGAATAGTGAATTTCAGTAAATCTTAATTTAGTCGCTGTTCTACTTTCGGATTAGGTCCATATTTATTTGCTCCAGTCTGGCTATCTAATTGATTGCCAGTTTGACTATCCATACACATAAAAATAATAAGTACGATAGATCCTATAATTGGAATAAGGATAAGTAGCATCCACCAACCACTACGCCCTGTATCGTGTAAACGACGTACTGATACCGCCAAATTAGGCAAAAATGTAGCAAGTAGATATATTGCTGAAAAAATCCCTTCAGTGCCTAATGTTTCATCAACTATTGACAGCACTGCAAAAAATATGAAATTGAATAAAGTAAACATCCAATACTCTTTACGCCTTGTACGCCCAGTGAATGTTGCATATTTTTTTAGTACAGCGAGATACCAATTCATAAAAATTTCCTGATGTGAAAAGTAAAAAAAGAGCTTTATTATAATTTCGGCTAGAACTGTGCTACAATCCACAAAAGTTACCCTTAACGACCCGAAAAAATTCCCTTTATATCCCTAATTTGTGGTGCAATATGAAAGTTAATGAAAAACTACGTTTACTCAGAGAAAGTCATCATCTTTCCCAAGAAGATATGGCGACTAAATTAAGTATGTCCACGAAAGGATATGCAAAAATTGAAAGGGGAGAAACGAGATCTAATCTGCCAAGATTAGAGCAAATTTCTGAAATTTTTAATATGGATATTTGTGAATTATTAATGTATGGGGAAGCAGATAGAATCTTAGTTAACAATTCAGATAACGCTTTAGTTTGTCGCTCAGAAAATTCATTAAATCATTCAATTATTTCATTAGGATCAGAAGATCTCCAAAAAGAAGTCGAAAAATTTCAATTAATTATTAAGCATAAAGATGAAATTATTGAGAGCAAAAACGAAATCATTGAAAACCAGAAAAAAGAGATTGAGCTATTGCGTGAAATGAACGCAATTCTGAAATCTGAGAAATCATTCAAAGGCTAAATTACTTAGTTCAATATTATTGACAACGTATCTCTTTCAGACGCCAAGCGTGGCGTCTCTACAAACTAAATTATCCCCACTTTTAGAGCATTTCTCTTATTGAATAAAGAACAAGCGGTTACTTTTGGGTAAATTTTTGCGACTTTTCTATTTCAAATAAAACTCTCACTTATGCACAAATGTACCTATAAAAAAAGTTGAATTTGAGCTATCCTATACAGCAATTTTTTTGATTCAATTTTATAGGTTATAAATTATGCAACAACAGTATAATCCAAGTGCGATTGAGCCTAAAGTTCAACAATACTGGGCGGAAAATAAAGTTTTCAAAGCAATTAAAGATACAAGCAAGCCAAAATACTACTGTCTTTCAATGTTCCCTTATCCTTCAGGGCGTTTACATATGGGACACGTTCGTAACTATACCATTGGTGATGTGGTTTCTCGTTATCAACGAATGAATGGTAAAAATGTGTTACAACCTATGGGTTGGGACGCTTTTGGCTTACCTGCGGAAGGGGCTGCGGTTAAAAATAAAACCGCACCAGCGAAATGGACTTACGAAAATATCGAATATATGAAAAATCAGCTCAAGATTTTGGGCTTTGGTTTTGATTGGGATCGTGAAGTTACGACTTGTAAACCAGAATACTATAAATGGGAACAGTGGTTCTTTACTGAATTGTACAAAAAAGGCTTAATTTACCGTAAAACATCAACGGTAAACTGGTGTCCGAACGATGAAACCGTATTAGCGAATGAGCAGGTTCACGAAGGTTGTTGCTGGCGTTGTGATACCCCTGTGGAACAACGTGAAATTCCACAATGGTTCATTAAAATTACCGATTATGCAGAACAGCTAATCAACGGGTTAGACGGTTTGCCACAATGGCCTGATCAAGTAAAAACAATGCAACGTAACTGGATCGGGCGTTCTGAAGGGGTTGAAATTACCTTTGATATTAAAGACACCGCTGAAAAATTAGCGGTTTATACAACTCGCCCTGATACATTCTATGGCGTAAGTTATGTTGCTGTGGCAGCAGCTCACCCATTAGCGACTTTAGCGGCAGAAAATAATCCTGAACTCGCACAATTTATTCAAGAAGCAAAAAATACCAAAGTGGCAGAAGCTGAGCTTGCCACAATGGAGAAAAAAGGAATGGCAACAGGGTTATTTGCTATTCACCCATTAACGGGAGAAGAAGTACCAGTATGGGTGGCTAACTTTGTGTTAATGCACTATGGAACAGGGGCGGTAATGGCTGTACCTGCACACGACCAACGTGACTTTGAATTTGCTCAAAAATACGATTTGCCAATTAAACAGGTTATCGCACCGCTTGATGGCTCAGATTGGGATTTTACACAAGCCGCTTTCACTGAGCACGGTAAATTGATTAACTCAGCAGAATTTAATGGCTTAGATTTTGATGGTGCATTTAATGGCATTGCAGATAAATTGGAAAGTTTGAGCGTTGGCAAACGTCAAGTTAATTATCGTTTGCGTGATTGGGGCGTTTCTCGCCAACGCTATTGGGGAGCACCAATCCCAATGCTAACCCTTGAAAATGGTGATGTAGTGCCTGTTCCAATGCAAGATTTACCAATTATTTTACCTGAAGATGTGGTAATGGACGGGGTAAAAAGCCCAATTAAAGCGGATCCTGAATGGGCGAAAACTACCTATAACGGGCAACTAGCTTTCAAAGAAACAGATACCTTTGATACCTTTATGGAGTCTTCTTGGTATTATGCACGCTATACATCACCACAATATCAGCAAGGAATGTTAGATAGTGAGGAAGCAAATTATTGGCTACCAGTGGATCAATATATCGGTGGTATTGAACACGCCACAATGCACTTGCTCTACTTCCGTTTCTTCCACAAATTATTGCGTGATGCGGGTTTTGTCGTCAGCGATGAACCAGCAGAAAAATTATTATGTCAAGGAATGGTTTTAGCCGATGCGTTCTACTACACATCACCAACAAACGAGCGTATTTGGGTATCGCCAACGGAAGTAACCTTAGAGAAAGATGAAAAAGGTCGTATTCTCAAAGCCTTTGATAAAGAAGGGCGTGAATTAGTCCATAGCGGTATGACCAAAATGTCGAAATCGAAAAATAACGGTATTGACCCACAGGAAATGGTGGATAAATACGGTGCGGATACCGTACGTTTATTTATGATGTTTGCATCACCTGCGGAAATGACACTTGAATGGCAAGAGTCAGGTGTTGAAGGGGCAAAACGTTTCCTTGGACGTTTATGGAACTTGGTATTTGAATATCAACAAAGTCCAGCGACAGAAGCATTAAACCCTGCAGCATTATCTAGTGAGCAAAAAGCTCTTCGCCGAGATGTACATAAAACGATTGCCAAAGTTAGTGATGATATTGGTCGCCGTCAAACCTTTAATACCGCGATTGCAGCGATAATGGAGCTAATGAATAAATTAACAAAAGCTCCATTAAACGATGCTCAAGATAAAGCAGTAATGGCGGAAGCATTAAGTGCAGTTATCCGTATGCTTTACCCAATTACGCCACATATCTGTTTTGAACTTTGGCACGCAATCGGTAATGAAAGCAGTATTGATTTTGCACCTTGGGTTCAAGCTGATGAAACAGCAATGGTGGAAGATGAGAAATTAGTGGTTGTTCAAGTGAATGGTAAAGTTCGTGGTAAAGTAACTGTACCTGCAAATGCAACAGAAGATGAAGTCAAAGCCTTAGCTCTGAATGATGAAAATGTCGCAAAACATTTAGACGGCTTAAATGTAATTAAAGTTATCTATATTCCATTTAAAATGTTAAGTTTTGTCGCAAAATAAACGCACAAGCGGTAGGATTTTGCAGATTTATTGCAAAATCCTATGATTGATTTTTAAATATGGTGGGCTAAAACCCACCCTAATCTATTGATAAACTAGGAAATTTATGAAAAAACCTTTTACTCTTTTCGCTGTGCTATTAACGGCTTTACTGACCGCTTGCGGTTGGCAATTTAAAAATAGCGAACGCTTTCCCGAAGAATTGCGTACTTTACGCTATGAGAGTGCGGATCAATATAGCGATATGTCGCGTATCTTACGCAACCAGTTGCTATTAAACGATATTACGCTTGTACCACAAGAAAATAATAACCATATTGCCACATTACGTTTAAACAGTGCAGAAAGTACTTCTCGCGTCGCATCTGTATTTAAACAGGCTCGTGAAGCGGAAAAAATCCTTAGCTTAACGGTTAAAGCAACGGTTTCCGTTCCAGAAAAAGGCGATTATCCACTAGAAGTGTCAGTATTCCGTACATTCTTCGATGACTCTCGTGCGGCGCTTGCAAAATCTGAAGAACAAGAGTCGATTATGAAACAGATGTATGAACAAGCATCTCGCCAACTTCTCATCAAAATGGTGGGATTACATAAAGAGCTTTCTAACACAAAATAAATCACCTATAAAATGATTGAACGTATTTTTTCAGAACAACTTGAAGCAAATCTTGCAAAAGGATTAAAAGCCTTTTACTTATTAAGTGGGCAAGATTTGCTCTTAGTCGATGAGTCTAAAGATCAAATTATTGCTTTAGCTCGCAAGCAGGGTTTTGATGAAAAAATAGAGGTTGCAATCAACAATGAAACCAAATGGGACGATTTATTTCATCAGTTACAATCGACTGGGCTATTTTCTAGTCGGCAGATTGTGCTTTTAAATTGTCCCGATAATCTCACTGCTCCACAGCAAAAACAGTTGTCAGAATTACTAAGCTTCAGCCATTCTGATTTAATTTTTATTTTGCACTTGCCTAAATTATCCAAAGCAATGGAAAAACAGGCTTGGTTCAATCTGTTAGAAACTAACGGATTACTGATAAATTGCCAAACGCCAGACATCAACAAAATGCCGATTTGGTTGCAACATCGTGCAAAAAAAATGGCGTTAGATCTCGAAGATGAAACAATAAAACTGCTCGCTTATAGCTATGAAGGGAATTTGCTTGCCTTGCAACAAACCTTATGGATGTTACAACTTCGTTTTAGTCACGAAAAAATCACACCAACTAAAGCACAAGAAATTATTGAACAATCGGCTCAATTTACCCCTTTCCAATGGGTTGATTCACTGCTTGCAGGGAAAATTAAACGAGCCACCAGAATTTTAAACCATTTACGCAATGAAGAAGTACAAGCGGTTGTGTTACTGCGTATTATTCAAAAAGAGTTAATGTTGATTCTTGAAATGACTCGTTCTCCAAGCCCAGTTAAGCTCAATCAGTTTCTATTCAAAGGTAATTTACGCCAAGAATTTGACCGCTTAAAAGTGTGGCAAAATCGCCGCCCATTCTACCAACAAGCGATAAATCGCTTTACCTATGCTAAGCTCTATCGGCTTATTCAAACGCTTGCCGATCTCGAAAAGCAAGTAAAACAAGAATTTAGCGAAGAAATCTGGCAACAATTAGAAATATTCAATCAAAAGTTTGCTTAATGCTGTCTGCTTGTTCGATCCTAAACTTGTAAAGGTTGTGATAAGGAGTAGATGAAAATCTTCTCTTGGTGCTAGAATAAGCACAGTTTTTACTCACCTAAATCAAAGGAGTTCTCTATGTATATCGAATTCAGTCTATCTGCAATTTTTATATTACTTGTGGTTGTTGTACTCTTTTCCATAATTAAAACAGTGCCGCAAGGTTATCATTGGACCATTGAGCGTTTTGGTCGTTATACCAAAACATTAACACCGGGTTTAAATCTGATTGTTCCTTTTATTGAGCGTGTAGGACGTAAAATCAATATGATGGAACAAGTGTTAGATATTCCATCACAAGAAGTCATTTCAAAAGATAATGCGAGTGTAGCAATTGATGCTGTTTGTTTTATCCAAGTGATTGATGCTCGTCGTGCGGCTTATGAAGTGAATCATTTAGAACAAGCAATTGTCAATTTAACAATGACGAATATGCGTACAGTATTAGGCTCAATGGATCTTGACGATATCCTTTCACAGCGTGATTTAATCAACGGTCGTTTATTAGCCATTGTTGATGAGGCGACTAATCTTTGGGGAGTTAAGGTAACTCGCATTGAGATTCGAGATGTCCGTCCACCTAAAGAGTTGGTTGAGGCAATGAATGCTCAAATGAAAGCAGAGCGTAATAAACGTGCGGATATTTTGGAAGCAGAAGGGATTCGTCAAGCAGAGATCCTACGAGCAGAAGGGGAAAAGCAAGCTCGTATTTTAAAAGCGGAAGGCGAACGTCAAGAAGCATTTTTACAAGCGGAGGCTCGTGAGCGTGCCGCTGAAGCAGAGGCTAAAGCGACTAAAATGGTTTCAGAAGCTATTGCAACGGGCGACACAAAAGCTATCAATTATTTTATTGCTCAAAAATATACAGAAGCATTGCAACAAATTGGGGCATCTGACAATAGTAAAGTTGTCCTAATGCCTTTAGAAGCAACGAATTTGATTGGTTCTGTTGCAGGTATTGCTGAATTATTGAAAAATAATAAAAGCCAGTAATCTCTTTCTATACATATCTGAGAAATAGGAGGAAATATGATGATGGAATGGTTTCCTGATTGGTCTATATGGCTTATTCTAGGCTTTTTACTATGTATTTTAGAAATTATTATTTCTGGTGTTTTCATTATATGGTGGGGCGGAGCCGCAATTGTTGTTGCTATTACGGTTGCTCTGTATCCTATTCCACTTAGTTGGCAACTCTCCATTTTTGCGATTCTCGCCATTATTTTTAGCCTGATATGGTGGAAATATCAGCATAGTAAGGATATTAGAGATGATGAAAACAGCACTCTAAATGCCCGAGAACACCATATGCTTGGTGTACAGGGGGCTATTGTCGAGCTACTTGAAAATGGCATTGCTCGTGGAAAATTTGGAGATACAACTTGGCGAGTGATTGGGGAGAATTTACAAGTGGGAGATAGTGTTCAAGTAAATAAGGTTGATGGTATAACGCTGTTTGTACATAAATTGTAGATTTTACTGAAGATGGGTATTTGCCCATCTTTTTGTATTAGTGCTTTTTGCCTTTAAGGTAGATCTGATAACGCATTCGGGTTTTTTGTAATAAACATTGCATCACCATAGCTGAAAAAGCGATAGTGAGAAGTCACCGCGTGTTGATAGGCTTGCATACAGTTGCGATAACCTGCAAAAGCGGAAACTAACATAATTAGTGTGGATTCAGGTAAATGGAAATTAGTTACGAGAGCATCGACAACCTTAAACGTTTTTCCTGGGTAGAGAAAAATGTTGGTATCCGCATAAAAAGGGGCAATAAGTTGTCCTGCTTTCTCCGCAGCTTGTGCAGCACTTTCGATAGAGCGAACGGATGTTGTCCCCACACAGATTACTCTTTTACCTTTCGCTTTAGTGGCAAGAATTTTATCTACAACTTCTTGGCTGACTTCAGCATATTCAGCGTGCATTTTATGTGCTTCTAAGGTTTCCACCCTAACAGGTTGGAATGTACCTGCCCCAACGTGCAAGGTAACAAAAGCTGTATCTACACCTTTTGCCTGTAATTTGCCTAACATTTCCTGATCAAAGTGTAACCCCGCAGTTGGTGCGGCGACTGCTCCTAACACTTTGCTATAAACGGTTTGATAACGCTCTTGATCGGCATCTTCATCAGGGCGATCAATATAAGGCGGAAGGGGCATATGTCCTGCTTGTTGTAGCAAATCAAACAGTGGTTGCGTTGCCTTAAATTCTAGCTCAAATAAGACTTCGTGACGTGCCACCATTATGGCGTGAAAACCGTTGCCTTCGCCTAATTTATCTTCGCCTAAAATAATTTCTGCCCCTTCTTTAGGTGCTTTTGATGAACGGATATGGGCAAGGCAACGATGTTCATCTAATACTCGCTCAACCAATACTTCAAGTTTTCCACCACTTGATTTACGTCCGTAAAGACGAGCAGGGATTACACGAGTATTGTTAAAAATCAACAAATCGCCTGTTTCAATATGGGAGAGAAGATCGGTAAACTGTTGGTCTTGATATTCCCCTGTTGTGCCGTTGAGATAGAGCAATCGGCTAGCACTACGCTCTTTAGTAGGGTAACGAGCAATCAGTTCATCGGGAAGATCAAAATGGAAATCGGTAACTAACAAAGGTATTCCTTAATAAATTGCAAAAAAATGGAAAAATCTAACCGCTTATGCTTAGAGTAATGCATAAATATCATTGATAGCTTTACTCAGTTTGTAGCGATCGTGGCGGTAATATACGTCTTCGGCCTGTAAATCTTTTCGAAGCGTTGTAATGTAATAAGGTGTTTCACTGGTTTCATCTAAATGGGTAATAATGCCGTTTAAACGCATTAAGCCGATGCGGTTTTCAATCCATTGAACACGATCATTCAGTGAAAGTGAGCCAGCCACGCCGTGTTCTTTGCCGATATTGTCAATAAAAATCACTTTAGCGTGGCTTGTCTGAATGGCTTGAGCGACTTCATCAAGGAGTAAATTCGGCATAATGCTAGTAAAAAAGCTCCCCGGCCCAAGAATAATCAATTCTGCTTGGCTTAATTCTTCCAGTACTTCAGGCGTAGCGGTTACGTTAGGCGTTAGTGAAAGCGACTGTGGCACAACATCTAAAGCATCAATCGATACTTCACCAACAATGGTTTCCCCATTCGCAAGATGACTGGCTAAATGCACTGGCGATTCAGACATTGGCATTAAGCCAACTCGAACGTGTAGCAGATCTCGCACTAAATTTAGTCCATCAACGGGGCGGATTTTCATATCTTCGAGAGCTTTAAGAATAAGATTGCCTAAATTATGCCCAGCTAATTCCCCTTGTCCTGCAAAACGGTATTCAAAGAGAGCTGATGCAATGGTCGGTTTTATTGTGATTTGAGTTAGACAGTTGCGGAGATCACCCCAAGCGATACCGCCGTGTTGGTAACGAATACGCCCTGTTGAACCTCCATTATCGGTCGTTGCTACCACACCTGTTAAACGTTCTTTTAAAAATGAGAGTGAAGACAGCACACGCCCTAAACCGTGCCCACCACCTAAGGCTACAACTTTATTCAGTTGAGCAAGTTTAGGGTGGCGTGGTGGAATTGTCATCTCTGTCATAGCAAACCTGTATGTAAAAACATTAAAATGAAAGTAAAAGTAAAAGTTTCACTCAATCTAACCGCTTGTGTTTTAATCCGTCGTTGGTAATGCATTAACCACTGCTTTAACAAGAGTGGCAAGTGGTATCGCGAAAAACACACCCCAAAATCCCCAAAGACCACCAAAAATCAGAACAGCAACAATAATGGTTAATGGGTGTAAATTGACAGCTTCCGAAAAGAGAAAAGGTACAACAATATTGCCATCGAGTAGTTGGCTGATGACGAAAGCGAGTAACACATAGTAAAAGTCAGGCGATAAGCCAAACTGAAACAGGGCAACCAATGCAACAGGAATTGCAACTAACACCGCACCGATATAAGGGACTAATACCGATAAACCCACTGCAACAGAAAGTAATAGGGGATAGCGTAGATCAAAAAAGAGAAAAATGATGTAAGTTACCACCCCTACAATCATAATTTCTAAAAACTTTCCACGAATATAGTTTGCAATCTGCTGTTGCATTTCTCCCCAAACACGATTTGCTAAACGGCGGTTTTTAGGTAAAAAACGTCCGACATCGTTTAGAAATAAGGCTTTATCTTTTAGAAGAAAGAATACCATTAAAGGAACAAGGAAAGCGTAAATACCTAGCCCTACAATACTCACAATGGAATTTACTGAAAACGTGAGTAATGAATCGCCGAAACCTAAAATTTTGGTCTTTAGACCCGCCATTAGTGAATCTAACATTGCATAATCAATCAATTCAGGATAATGCTCAGGTAAAGCTTGTAGCCATTCATTAAGTAGATTAAACATAGCGGGAAGATCTTTCAAAAAAGTTACCGCTTGGTTCCAAAGTGTTGGAAGTAAAACCACAAATAAGAATATAGAAATAGAAATAAACCCACCAAGTACGAAAATTAATGAGAGAGAGCGAGGTAATTTCAAAGATGTGGTTAGAAAACGAATGGGCCATTCGAGTAAATAAGCAAAAACGATAGCCACCAAAAGAGGCATCAATAAATCGCTAAAGAAATAGATAGTACCAAACCCAATCAGTAAGATACCCAGCAGCACTACTGTTTGTGGGTCATTAAATTTTTGTTTGTACCAGTGGAGAAACATATCCAACATATCTATTTCCTTATATTAGCAAGCATTATTTATTTTTGGCTACAAACCGCAATAAATCCTAATTGGTTTTCAGGATCATTAAAGGTTTGGAACATTTTCTTGAAAGTATCACGATTTTCAGGTTTTAACGCATTACCAACAATTTTCATTGCTCCAATTACGCCTTCATCGTGGATTAAGCCTTTAGGAGAAAGTAAGCTCATTTCACCCGTAAAGGTTTCAACATTACGAAATCCACAGTTTAAAAAGGTTTCTTTCCAACCATCTTTAGAGAGTGGGCTTACTGTTAGGTGAATAGCTTCTCTGAGTTTGGCAATCACACTTTCAGCGTTGTCACCATTGAGTAATACATCGTGAGTAAGTAAAAAACCATTTGGTTTAAGTACGCGTAAATATTCGCGAATTGCTTTTTCTTTTGCTTCTGCAGGTAACATTGTTAGCATTGCTTCATTGATAACAATATCAAAACTATTATCTTCAAAAGGTAATTTAGTGGCGTTTGCACGTTGTACACGCACTAAATCACTTACTTCATTCTCTTTGATATTTTGTTCTGCTTTAGCTAATGCTTCTTCGTCTAAATCAATACCAATAACGTGGCAACCAAACTGTTTTGCAATTTCGATTGCTGTTGTTCCCATATTACAGGCAACTTCTAAGACTTTTTTATCTTTTCTAAAATCACCGTTGGCAATTAACCAATCCGTTGCGATTTTGCCCCCTGGACGTAAACGAGTTTTACCTAAGCGAGCTAAAAAATGGTGTCCTACTTCTTCTTTCTTCATATCTGCCACCTTAATAGTAAAATAATAAATCTGACTGTTTGAGAACTTAAAGGTTCTTCATTATAGAATAGGGCGATTATAGCGTTTTTTTAGTTGTTCTTATATACAAAACTACGGAAATTTGACACAATTATAGACGCTTGGTTTTTAATCATTAAAAGAAGGAAACAGAATGAAAAATTCACAAAAACATCTAAAGCAAAATGTACAGCATATTGAATATGCTCTTCAACGAGGCGAGATTAAAGAGAGTGCGGTAAAAGCTCTTGTTACGGATAAATTGTTTAGAACTCGAGTTGAGCGAAATCGTAAAGGGAAAGGTAGTTATCAACGAAATGCAAAACACAGACACAAACTCACCGCTTATGGCAAATCAGAAAGCCCATTCAAAAGTAACATTATTTTTGAATGGGCTTTTAACTGGCGTAATGGACAAAAATGTGGGATTTTTGTCCATTTTCTTTTCAAGTGGACAAAAGTGTGGGATCTCCATTATATTTTTGATCGTTAATTGCTTTTCTTATTCAAAAAATCCTTTATAAACATAATCTTACGCTTTTTGCTTAATCCATTGTGATTATTTAATTTTCGTTTTAGTTCACTAAATAATCCTTCAAGCCTATTTGTCGTT
>NZ_LEKM01000138.1 GCF_009761375.1 Ursidibacter arcticus
GTTTATAAAGGATTTTTTAAATAAAAAGAGTTGCTAACAACATAAGAAAAATATTATTAGCAACCACTTTGTCCACTTGAACGTGTAATGGGTAAATCAGCAACCATTTTGTCCATTACACCTTCTTATAAATATCTTCCCCATCTCTGCGAGTTTTGAGTAAACGTAAAATCCAGACATATTGTTCTGGATTTTTTCCAACAAAATACTCAATAATGCGGTTCATTTCTCTCGCAGATTGTTCTGGGCTTTCATCAAATTCAATTTGTGGCAAAATTTCAATTTGATAAACGCCTTTCTCGGCGTTATAAATCGGAAACATTGGAATCACAACGGCATTGGTTACTCTTGCCATTTTAGCTAAGCCTGGCAGGGTAGCTTTCTCTGTGGCGAAGAATTGAGCATAAACACTTAGGTTCTCTCCATAATCTTCATCGGGAAGAAAGTAGCCTAAATTACCTTTACGCACATCATTTAAGAAAGGTTTAATTCCGTTTTGACGAGTATGCATTTTCCCTCCAAAACGCTCACGAGTTGCATTCCATAACCAATCGACTAATTGGTTTCGATGTGGGTTATACATTGATACCATTGGCATTCCATAAGTGTGCATCACAATACCTGACGCATCAATCGCCCAAGTATGTGGAACAAGCAAGATCACGTTTTTTCCTTTTGCTCTTGCCTCTCGGACAATCTCTAAGTTAGAAAAGGCACTGCGTTTTTGGATATGTTCCACCGAGCGAATGGCAATTTCGCCAATACCCAACATTGTTTGGGTAACAGTAATAAACATTTTTTCGATAACTTCTGCTCGCTGTTGCTCACTCCAATCAGGAAAACAGTAACGTAGATTGACATCTGCACGATGATACTGTTTTTTACCTTTCAATCGTTTGGTAACAATTTTGCCTACCCATACGCCAAGTTTATCTCGTAGTCGAAAGGGAACGTAAGCCAAAATAATTAAGCCTAAAACGCCAAACCATACGCCCCAGTATTTAGGGTGTAAAAAATGCCAAGAAAATTGATGTTGATAGCCAACTTGTTGTGTAAAACGTCCCATTGTTATCTCTCTTAATCATTATTTGCGTTTTTGGTCGATCTTATTTTTTAAGGCAAGAATAATCCCTAAACCAATAAAAGCCCCTGGGGGTAAAATTGCCAGTAATAGACCACTTTCAAGCTGAAGTAGGTCGATTTTTAAACTTTTTGCCCATTCACCGAGTAATAAATCTAATCCGTCAAATAGCGTACCATTGCCGATAATCTCACGCAATGCACCTAACAAAACTAGGCTTAAGGTCATACCAATGCCCATTGAGAAACCATCAAAGGCAGAGTGGATGAGATTATTTTTAGAGGCAAAAGCCTCGGCACGCCCAATAACAATACAGTTTGTTACAATCAATGGAATAAAAATACCTAATGATTGATAAACAGGATACGCAAACGCATTCATTAGTAGCTGAATAGCGGTAACGGCTGTTGCAATAATCATTACATAAATAGGGATACGAATATCGTGTGGCGTTACCTTGCGAAAGAGCGACACACAGCTATTGGTAATAATCAGCACCAGTAGCGTTGCTAAACCTAGTCCTAACGCATTGGTTACGTTATTTGACACCGCAAGTAGCGGGCAAAGCCCAAGTAGTTGGACTAAAGCTCCATTATTTGACCAAACACCTTGTGTGAAAATATTTCCCCATACAGATGTTTGCGGCGTTTGGGGAATATCGTCATCAATTTGTTGAATTGGAATTTGATTATCTGTCATACCTTGCCTTTTCTACTCTTTACACTGGGTAAAGTTTTCAATTAACTGTGGCTGTTGATTAAGTGCTGTAATTACCCATTTTGCGGTTTGTCGAACGTTGTTTACTACCGCTCTTGGTGTGATTGTCGCCCCTGTAAACTGATCAAAATCACCACCATCTTTTTTAACTGCCCAACGATTTTCATCGGCTAGGCTGAATGTTTTATCATTAAAACTATAAATCCAGTTAGATATTCGGGTTTCAATTTTGTCGCCAAGCCCTGGGGTTTCTTTATGCTCTAATGTTCGTACGCCTAGCACTTTTCCATCAGGCTGAATACCGATAAGTAGAACGATATTCCCCGAATAACCATCAGGTGCGGTAGCTTGTAATGCGTAAGCGGTAAGATCTTGCCCTTTTTTTGCACTGTATATTTTATTGAGATAAGGTGCATCAGCTAGCTTAATTGTTTTGCAACTGGATAACAGATCATTATCAAAATAGTGCTGAGGTACGACTTCAAGTAGCAGATCTCGTTGTTGTTGTGCGACAACTTGGTCTATTCGCCCTTTGGTTAAAAGATAGACTCCTGTTGAAACGGCTGCACAGACTAGGGCGATTACCCCTAAAATGAGGGCATAAGTTGTAGTAATTTTAGAAGTTTGCATTATTTTCGTCCTAGTTTTGTGCCGTATAAACGAGGTTGAGTGTAGTGATCGATCAGCGGTACACAAATATTGGCTAACAGCACTGCAAAGGCAACACCGTCAGGGTAGTTACCTAAATAGCGGATTAAATAAACTAATAGTCCGACCAATGCACCAAAGATCAATTTACCTCTCGGTGTAATAGAAGCAGATACAGGATCGGTCGCAATAAAAAATGCACCAAACATCATCGCACCACTGAATAAGTGAAGTGGCATTGCCCAGATCTCATCACTGTTTTGCCATAAAAAGAGATCGTGAAGTAAACTAAAAATCGCAAAGGTCGATAACATTGCCACTGGAATTTGCCAATGGATAATCCGCTTGTAAATCAGCACTAATCCACCGAATAAAAAGGCTAAATTGATCTGTCCCCAACCGCCAAAGAATACTTTTTCAACTAGCTCATCAAATAACATAGCACGATAAATGCTGTCTTTAATACTTGTCATTGCTGTTTTTGAGCCATCTAATACCGTTGCGGAAGAAATTCCATCTACACTTTGAATAAGCTGGTGAATAGTAAAGCCATCAGTGGTTACGCCTTGAAAGATCAAGGAAAAACTATCAGCTAAAGTAGGTGCTTCATTCAGTAGTGCTGTCGGCGGTAGCCAAGCAGTCATTTGTACAGGGAAAGAAACGAGCAGTAACGCATAGCCGATCATCGCAGGGTTAAATAAATTCTGCCCCAATCCACCATAAACGTGTTTGGCAAGTAATAAAGCCACAATCATTCCGATGGTGATAATCCAATAGGGTGCATAAGGGGGGATTGCCATTGCTAAAATAAAAGCGGTTAAAATACCCGACATATCTTCCACATAGAAAGCGGTCGGTTTCTGGCGAAGTTTTGCAACAGCAATTTCAATAATAATGGCTAAACTTACCGCTAGTGCGATTTGAATAAGCACACCGTACCCAAAGAAATACCACTGCACAAAAAGTGCAGGTAGCATCGCAACAATCACCCATAACATAAAATTAACGGTGAGATTGCTTGAGTGAGTATGGGGTGAGCTGATCATTTTGAACATTGATATATTTCCTTGTTATATAACCCTTAAATTTTTGGTAGATGTAGATTTAATCGAATAGTAAGTATTCGGATAGCAATAACAGTCGTTACAGTTGCCACATCAATCCAATTACTTTCAAAACCAGCCTCACGGAACAAAATAAAGATAATACCGCCGATTAAACTGGCTGTAACATAGACTTCTTTTTGTAAAATAATAGGTACTTCATTACGCAAAATATCGCGGATCAGTCCACCAAAGCAACCTGTTACCCCACCAAGTGCGACACAAATTAGCGGATGTAAACCGAAATCAAGCCCTTTTTGCACGCCAATAACCGTAAATACGCCTAAGCCGATGGCATCAAAAATCAGTAATCCTTGTTGCCAACCTGCTTTATTTAAGCTGTTGCGAAAAATAGCAGTGATGATTACTGCAAGTGCAATCATCAATACATAGATCGGCTGTTTCATCCAGAATACTGGGGTGCTACCGATCATTACATCACGCAATGTACCGCCACCGACACCTGTTACAAAGGCAAGTACAAACATTCCAAAAAGATCCATTTTGTGCTGTCTTGCCGCAATTGCCCCTGAGATCGCAAAAACGATAGTACCGATCAAATCTTGGATAAAGAGAAATGACCAAGGGAAAGCAGGAATTAAATCGTGAATTGGGTTCATTACGTTTCCTTATGTTGTGTTATTTATTGTTATTCTGCGGTATTACGCAGCAGTTGCACAAAATTAAAAACACTCTCTCCCACTTGTGGGAGAGAGACAGCTCAAAAATGCGTTCAGCAGTTTTGAGCAGAGAGAAGGCAAACAAATTTTGTTTTTTATCAATTTTTCACAAATATACCATTTTTTGCCCTCTCCCTGATTTGTTGTTCTAAACGAACAACAAATCTTCCCTCTCCCGCAAGCGGGCGAGGGAGAGTTATGCAACTGCTACATAATATCGTTATTCTGTTGCATTTCTTTTTTCGCTTTAGCTCTTGCAATAGCCGCCGCCACAGCTGCTTTGCGTGGATCGGTTTCCGCTGGTGTTTCGGTTGCAACCGTTGCGACAGTTTCTATATTTGCATTTTGTGGCTCGGAACTGACCGCTTGTTGTGCTTCTTTTCTTGCTTTAGCTCTTGCAATAGCTGCCGCCACAGCCGCTTTGCGTGGATCGGTTTCCGCTGGCGTTTCGGTTGAAACTATTGCAGGTGTTTCCATATTTGCATTTTGTGGCTCGGAACTGACCGCTTGTTGTGCTTCTTTTCTTGCTTTAGCTCTTGCAATAGCTGCCGCCACAGCCACTTTGCGTGGATCGGTTTCCGTTGGCGTTTCGGTTGCAACCGTTGCGACAGTTTCCATATTTGCATTTTGTGGCTCGGAACTGACCGCTTGTTGTGCTTCTTTTCTTGCTTTGGCTCTTGCAAGAGCAGCCGCCACAGCCGCTTTGCGTGGATCGGTTTCCGTTGGCGTTTCGGTTGCAACTGTTGCAGGCGTTTCCACATTGGTGTTTTGTGGATCGGCACTTTCTGTTTGTTGAGCTTGTTTTGCTAAACGTCTTGCCCTGCGTTGTGCCATCAACTCACTATTATCAGGCTCCCCATTGGCTTTGGCTTGAATAGTCGGAGTTGATTGCTCATTGCTATTTTCGGTATTTTCCGCTTTTTTCGCCTTAAGACGCTCAAGTGCAGCTTTAACTGGGTCTTCCCCAACACTGTTGGCAACTTCTTCTCGGCGTTTTTCTGCTGCTTGTTGAATACGGGCGGTTCTTGCTTCTTTTTCTTTATTCAAGCGAGCTTCTCTCGCTTCAAATCGCTGTTTTGCTTCTTCCGCTTTGCGTGCTTTTTCTTCAATTTCGTGAATTTTGGTTTTTTCTTGGCGGAAGTATTGGATAAGTGGAATATAACTTGGGCAAACGTAAGCACACACACCACATTCAATACAAGCATCAAGATGATATTCTTTTGATTTATCGTGATCTTCAGCACGAGCAAACCAGTAAAGCTGCTGTGGTAATAAACCAACAGGACAAGCATCAGAACAGCTTGAGCAACGAATACAGCTTCGTTCTGCTTGTGGTGGAGCATATTCAAAATGATCTGGTGCAATTAAACAGTTTGCTGTTTTGGTAATTGGGGCTTGTAAAGATGGCAGGATAAAGCCCATCATTGGCCCACCTAAAAAGACAGGAAAACGTTCATCAGCTTGGTAATCTACTTGTTCTAATAAATGGATAACAGGTGTTCCCAGTCTTGCCCACACATTGCCTTTATTGCGAATTTTATCGCCTGTTAGTGTTACTACACGTTCAATTAAAGGTTCATCATCAATAACCGCTCGTTTAATGGCAAAAGCTGTTCCCACATTGTGCATTACAATGCCCATTTCGATGGTACGTTTACCTTGTGGGATTTCTAATCCTGTCAGCACTTGCACAAGCTGATCACTTGCTCCAGAGGGATATTTGGTTGGGATAACTCTTACGCTAATGTCATTTGCACCTTTTAGTGCTTTTTCAACTGCTTGTATTGCTTTCGGTTTATTATCTTCAATCGCAAGCACCACTTCTTCAGGACGAAGAACATAACGTAAGATACGAATACCTTCTATCATCTCTGCTGTATAATCTTGCATCAATCTATCATCACAAGTGATATAAGGTTCACACTCTGCACCGTTGATAATTAACACTTTGCAACGTTTATCAGCATATTGTAATTTGCTTGATGTTGGGAACACTGCTCCGCCCAAGCCAGCAATCCCAGCTTGATAGACTTTCTCGATAATTTGTTCGCCAGTTAAACTTAAGAAATCATCAATAGGTTGGCGTTCAATCCATTGATCTTTTCCATCGGTTTCAATGATCACCGTCAGCTCTGGAATACCAGAAGGGTGGCAAGAAACATAAGGCTGAATAGCGATAATTTTACCTGATGTTGGGCTATGTACAGGTAATTGGCGGTAATGCTCACCACGAGTTAGGGCTTGCCCTTTTAGGACGCTATCCCCGACATTCACAATAAGATCACCCGCACTACCAGCGTGTTGTATCACTGGCACATAAAAATATTTAGGTAAATGAAGCGTACGAATAGGTTTTTGGTTCGATTGCTGTTTCATTTCTGGAGGGTGAATACCGCCAGGAAAATCCCATAATTTCTGCTGGCGGATACGATCTAACACATCATTTTGCATTAACATCAGCTCCTCCAGTTTGTTCTGTTTCAATCGGTTTACTCCCTACAACCATTCTTTTTTCAATATCCGTAGTATTTAGAATTGGGATCACTAAATCCGCATCAAATTTCCAGTTCCAATTTTTTGTGGTTTTCTTCTCAGAAACCATTTCAATACAATCGGTCGGGCAAGGTGCAACACATAGCTCACACCCCGTACAGAGATCGGCAATTACAGTGTGCATTGCTTTATTTGTCCCGATAATCGCATCAACAGGGCAAGCCTGAATACATTTTGTGCAGCCAATACACATATCTTCGTGGATAAGTGCAACTTTTGTTTCTGGGGTTTCACCTTCCATTTCAGGTACATCAACCCCCATTAAATCAGCAATTTTTACCACTAATGGTGGGCCACCAGGAACGCATTTTGTGATGATATCGCCGTTTGCAATGGCTTCGGCGTAAGGTTTACAACCAGGATAGCCACATTGCCCACATTGGCTTTGCGGTAATAGGGCATCAATTTGCTCAACAATAGGGTCTGCTTCCACTTTTAATTTTATGGACGAGTATCCTAGTACCGCACCAAAAATAAGGGCGATAAGGGCAATAATACCAATGATGTAATAAATAACTTGAGAATCAATCATCAGATTTTGACTAAACCAGTAAAGCCCATAAAGGCTAATGACATTAAGCCTGCGGTAATCAATGCAATTGATGCCCCTTGAAATGAAGCGGGTACATCAGCGGCAGCTAAACGCTCACGCAGGGCTGAAAATAATACGAGAACAAGTGAAAAACCAGCCGCTGCACCAAATCCATATAACACAGATTCAACTAAATTATTGGCTAAATTCACATTGAGTAAAGCAACACCTAGCACTGCACAATTTGTCGTAATAAGCGGTAAATAAATACCTAATAAGCGATAGAGTGTCGGGCTTGTTTTATGAATGATCATTTCAGTGAGCTGTACAATAACGGCTATGACTAAAATGAAGACTAAAGTACGCAGAAAATGAGCGTCTAATGGTGTCAGAATAAAGGTTTCAACTAAGTATGCCGCTAAAGAGGCTACGGTTAAGACAAAGGTTGTTGCCATTCCCATACCTATTGCAGTTTCAACTTTTTTAGATACCCCCATAAATGGGCAAAGCCCAAGAAATTTAACCAACACGAAGTTGTTAATTAAGGCGGTGCTAATTATCAATAAAATATATTCAACCATATCCCACACATTTATCGCAAAAATGGGGCGTATTATCCGTTTTTTCGTGGCAATGAACAACAAAATTATCAACAAGCGGTGAGTTACTCGGTAAATTTTGCAAAAAATTTGTTGAATGAAGTGGATTTTGAGAATTTTTTAAATTTGTAAATAAAAACAGTTATCATTGACTTTGGCTTGAGATAAATTTAGACTATTTTACGTTCACCCCTGAAATTATTTTAGGGCCTTTACTCACAACAGAGGATTTTTTATGAAAAAAGTACTTTCTACTGTGGCATTAGCCGTTTCTGCGTTTGTATCAACTTCAGCTGTTGCAGCAAATGAAGTCAATGTTTACTCTTATCGCCAACCATACTTAATTGAGCCAATGCTGAAAGATTTTGAAAAAAATACAGGCATTAAAGTGAATGTAATCTTTGCGGATAAAGGCTTAGTTGATCGTGTAAAACAAGAAGGCGAATTAAGCCCTGCAGACGTACTTTTAACCGTTGATATTAGTCGTGTAATGGAAATTGTAAATGCAGGTTTAGCTCAAAAAGTGGATTCTAAAGTATTAGAAAAAAATATCCCTGCACAATTCCGCGATTCTAATGATCAATGGTTTGGTTTAACAAAACGTGCTCGTGTTATCTACACATCAAAAGATCGTGTGGGTAAATTACCAGCAGGTTTTGATTATTTAGATTTAGCAAAACCAGAATACAAAGGCAAAGTTTGTGTTCGTTCTGGTAAAAACTCTTACAACGTTTCTCTCTTTGCTGCAATGATTGAACATTACGGTGAAGAAAAAACCAAAAAATTCTTAGAAGGCTTAAAAGCAAATCTTGCTCAAAAACCACAAGGTGGTGACCGTGACCAAGTTAAAGCAATCAAAGAAGGTATCTGTGATTACGCATTAGGTAACAGCTACTACTACGGTAAAATGTTAGATGATGACAAACAAAAAGCGTGGGCTGAATCAGCAATCATCAACTTCCCACAAGGTCAATACGGTACTCACTTCAACATCAGTGCTGTGGCTATTGCAAAACATTCACCGAACAAAGCAAACGCAGTGAAATTAGTTGAATATTTAAGCGGCGATAAAGCGCAACAACTTTATGCGGAATTAAACCACGAATATCCAGTAAAAGAAGGTGTTTCACCCTCTAAATTAGTAAAAGGCTGGGGTGAATATTCAGCAGATGCAATCAAACTTGAAGATATTGCGAAAAACTACGAAAAAGCTTTAAAATTAGTTGATGAAGTAAAATTTGACGACGTTAAATAATTCATTCAACCAAGTGTGATAGCGGTAAGAATGGAATGATTTTTTGCAAAAAATAAAACGAATCTTACCGCTAGTGAATAATCTGGACGCTCTCGGGCGTCCAATTACATTTTAAAAAAGAGCCTTTTTCGGAATGAAAAACCGTTTTTTAGCGTGGCAAAACACCGCTGTATTTGCTACTTTGATCGTATTACTCCCGTTGCTTGCGATTAGCTATCACGCATTTGACGGTGAAATGGAAAATCTCACGCATTTATGGAATACAATGCTTGGGAGCTATGTCACTAACTCCAGTTTGTTAGTGATAGGTACAGTCTTTCTTTCTCTTATATTTGCCTTGCCATCAGCGTGGATTGTGGCAAATTACCAATTTTTCGGGCAGAAAACATTACAGTGGTTATTGTGTTTACCTTTGGCGATGCCTGCCTATTTAATCGCCTTTCTTTATACGGATTTACTCGACTATTCGGGTACTTTCCAAGAAATGTTGCGAAATTTATTCGGTTGGAACACGCCACAAGATTATTGGTTTCCTAAAATTCGTACCCTTTATGGTGCTTGCTTTGTACTTGCGTTAGTGCTTTATCCTTATATTTTCCTATTAGCTCGTGTTGCGTTACTTGAACAATCGGAAAATTTAACCCATAGTGCTAAAATGCTAGGGGCGACCCCGAGCCAAATTTTCCGCCGAATTACCTTTCCACTTATTCGCCCTGCTATTGCAGTGGGAATGGCGTTAGTCGCAATGGAAACATTAGGCGATTTTGGAACGGTCTCTTATTTTGCTGTCCCGACTTTAACCACTGCTATTTATGACTCTTGGTTAGGTTTTCACGACTTAGGCACAGCAAGCCGTATTTCAATTTTTATGTTGTTGATGATCTTCTTATTTATCACTTTGGAGCAATACAGCCGCCGTAAACAGAAGAGTTATCAACGTGGTTATGAAAAGAAAAGTGCCTTTAAACAATTAACAGGTTGGAAATTATGCCTAGCACATACTTGGTGTTGGGGATTGCTCTCAATGGCATTCTTTATTCCGTTGGGGCGGTTACTTTATTGGGCTTACGATTATTTTGAACAATCTTGGAATTTAGATTTTGTGCAATTTGCTTTAAATAGTTTGAAAGTATCGGTGATTGCCTCTGTGGTTACCGTAGCGATTGCTTTATTGTTGCATTTTGCTCATCGTCTTTCGCTCAATAGCAAATTTTGGCTGAAAACAACCCGCTTATCTTTACAGATTTCTTCGTTAGGCTATGCAATCCCTGGCACTGTGTTAGCGATTGGATTGCTTTCGCCTTTAACATTTGCCGATCATCAATTACACGCATTATTGAAATCATTGGAGTTATCGCCTGTCGGGTTAATTTTCTCAGGTTCACTTTTTGCTTTAGTATTAGCTTATACTATCCGCTTTCTAGCAATGGCAATCGGCAGCCTTGAAACATCTCTTGGGCGAATTTCACCTTCTTTAGATATGGCAAGTCAGACAATGGGTAAAAATGGCGTAGTAATGTTTAAAAAGATCCACATTCCATTGATTTCAAAAGGGATTATTACAGCGGCATTGATGGTGTTTATTGAAAGTATGAAAGAGTTAAATGCGTCATTATTACTGCGACCATTTAATTTTGATACGCTAGCTACGCACGTTTTTACTTTTACATCGGACGAGCAACTTGAACGAGCGGCACTGCCAGCAATTGTATTAGTGCTTGTTGGGTTAATTCCTGTTATTTGGCTAACCCGTTCGTTAATTTCACAATCTCAAAAAGAGCGATAATGCATAATGAAACTACTCGATATTCAACAACTTAGCTGTCAATTTGAGCAGACATCAGTGTTAAAATCACTGAACTTAGAGCTACAAGAGAATGAAATTGTCTGTTTATTAGGGGCAAGTGGTTGTGGCAAAACAACCTTATTAAAGGCAATTGCAGGGTTATTACCCATTCATCAAGGCAGTATTTTTTTAGCAGGTGAAGATTTGCAACGTAAAGCCGTTGAAGAACGTAAAATTGGTCTAATTTTCCAAGATTATGCCCTTTTCCCCCATTTGAATGTGGAAGATAACATTCAATTCGGTCTAAGCAAATTACCTAAAACGGAACAGCAAGCGATTACCCAGCAGATGTTAGCGGTGGTGAAACTACAAGGTTTTGAACATCGTTTTCCTCACGAATTATCGGGCGGTCAGCAACAACGTATTGCCATTGCTCGTGCTTTAGCCTGTAAGCCTCAGCTATTATTACTTGATGAGCCTTTTTCAAATATAGATAGCCAAACTCGTTATGAGATGATCCAAGAAATTAAACAGATTTTAAAAAGCCAAAAAGTCCCTGCGATTTTTGTAACGCACAGTAAAGAGGAGGCCTTTGCGTTTGCAGATAAAATTGCGGTAATGGATCAAGGTAAGATCGTTCAATTCGGTACACCAATGGCACTTTATCATTCGCCTGTGAATAAATTTGTAGCCGATTTTTTAGGGGGAACGAATTATTTAAGCTGTCAGGTTTCAGCGGAGAATGTACTCAATAGCCCGATTGGTGATTACCATTTATTCCCCGATAGCGAATATAGCATCGGGGAGTATCAATGGCTGTTACGCCCCGAGCAGTTGGTGATTAAAGCAGAGCCAGAAGGGCAAGGTGTTGTGGTTGATAAACTCTTTTTAGGGCAATTTTACCGTTATCAAATTGCAATCAATAACGTTGAACTTACCGCTTACCAAACGGCTGATTTTGCTCTTAATTCAACTGTTTCAGTTGGCTTTAAAGTAAGAGAATTAGTATTGTTTTAACGTACTAATCTGTTTCAACAAAACTTAACGCCTGTTGAACCACATCTACGCCTGCTCCTTGTTTGCAGGCGTTTTCACTTAAATGGCGGCGCCATTGTCTTGCCCCTTTGCAGTTTTGAAATGCACCAAGAATATGGCGAGCAATATGGTTAAGATACACACCTTGACTCAGTTGTTGCTCAATATATGGCAACATTTTTTCTACTGCTTGTTTAGCGGTAATAATTGGTGCATTTTCATCAAATAAAGCGCGATCAATCTCACCTAATAAACTTGGGTTTTGATAGGCTTCACGCCCAACCATTACACCATCAACATATTCAAGATGCTGTTTAATTTCATCAATAGTTTTAATCCCCCCGTTGATACTGATTTTTAGGTGGGGGAAATCTCGTTTAAGCTGATAAACACGCTCATAATCAAGCGGTGGGATCTCTCGATTTTCTTTCGGGCTTAATCCTGATAGCCACGCTTTACGGGCGTGAACAATAAAATCATTACAATAAGGTTGGATTTTCTCAATAAATTCACATAAAAATTCGTAGCTATCTAGCTCATCAATCCCGATTCGATGCTTGACTGTGACAGGAATAGACACTTGTTGTTGCATTGCGAACACGCATTGTGCGACTAAATCCGCATTGCCCATTAAGCAAGCCCCGAACATTCCATTTTGTACTCGATCTGACGGACAACCCACATTTAAATTGATCTCCGCATAGCCACGTTCTTCGACTAATTTGGCACATTGTGCTAACTGAGCTGGATCGCTCCCACCAAGTTGTAAAGCCACAGGGTTTTCAGTAGGATCATAAGCAAGTAAATCATATTTTGCGTGCAAAATAGCAGGGGCGGTAATCATTTCGCTATAAAGCAAACTATGTTGAGTAAATTGACGATGAAAATAGCGACAGTGGCGAGTTGTCCAGTCAAGCATTGGTGCAACAGAAAAACGCCCACGATAATAATTTTGTTTCATTTATTCTTTCCATAAAGTAAGCGGTAAGATTGGTTAAAAGTTTTGCAAAAAATTGCTGTGATCTTCAGACTGATGACAAACCC
>NZ_LEKM01000139.1 GCF_009761375.1 Ursidibacter arcticus
GTCCGAATGAAAAAAGACTTTGTCAATAATCTGATCTTACCGCTTGTTGTATTTTATTATGGGGAAATAATACTATAAAAGGCGTATTTTTTATAGAATGATACTTTTACTACCCTATGTAAATTTTGTCTAGATTTAGCAACTTTTAGCATTTTTGGTAATCAGACTACACTTTGGAAAACAATTTGATAAAAAAATAAATAGGAGAACTCTGTTTTGTCAGGAAAACAATTTACTGAGATAACTGCACTTACACTTTTTATTGAACAGAAATTAACAGAAAACGATACATTTGGATTACTCAATGAATTGTGTGAATGGTTGCGAGAAAACCAAGGAAAAGATGCACAACAACGCTTATATTTTCTGATTAAATTATTAAAACAGAATAGAGAATTAGGCGAAAAATTAGCAAGTCAATTTTGTCGTTGGCTATGCGGAATGCGTTTATATCCACTATTTATTAGTCGTGGCATTTTGGCTCGTGGTGGATTTGGACGAGAAATGCGAGTGCGATTATATGAACGGATTAACCCATCATTTAAAGATGCAAGAGATCTACGGGATATATTTGTCTTATTATTTAATGATAAAGATGATGCGAAATGGCTCAATGCTGTTCCTATGCAGTATTGGGACGCTTTATTGAACCTATTACGCCGTTATGCAACGCCACACGAGCGAGAAACGGTAAGTAATCATATGCGATATGAAGGACTATTTGCGATTGAGATGCTGGCAATTTGGATTGCGGCAGAAGAAATGGAGCCTGAATTGATGCGTTTAGAGCCGAGTTTACTTGATGCGGATAGCCCATTTGTCGCCCTACATCGTGAAGTTTCTAATTGGGTAGAAAGTCGCCGTAAAAATGAAGTTTATGATATAAGCCATTTAGAAGTAATGTTTGTTCAATGCCAAGAGTTGATTGAACGTTTACAGAAAAAAGGGGCAAATGCAGGTTCTTCACTAGGCGTAGCACATTTATTGGAACGATTAACGCAAACCTTAGAGCGATTAGCAATGTTGATGGACGTGTTTGCCTCTAACCGTTTTTTACCACGCCGAATTTTACTCTTAACTGGGACATTAGCGGTGGCATCGGCAGATCAACACAGCGTTTCAAGCCTATGGAAACAGAGTGTCAAAATGCTTTCTCGCAGTATTACACAAAATACTAGCGACCACGGTGAACACTACATTACACGCAATGCTAAAGAGTATTGGGAAATGTTTTCATCAGCGGCTGGGGGCGGTGTGCTGATTGCATTTATTGCACTTATCAAAATTTATATTGGAAGTAGCGTTGAAGATAAAGTGCTTAAAAGTATTTTAGAAGCATTGAATTATAGCTTCGGTTTTATTGTGATTTTTATGTTGCATTTCTCTGTTGCAACCAAACAACCCGCAATGACAGCAGCTCGTTTTGCGGAAGCGGTACAGAAAAATCCTCAAGGTCGATCTGTCGATATGCAATTAGCCCAATTACTCATTGACGTATTCCGCTCACAAAGTGTTGCGGTTTTAGGTAATGTGTCCGTTGCATTACTACTATCCGCAGTGATTGCGATTGGCTATGAACATTATTTTGGCTCTGCTTTCTTAAATGAAGAACAGATTGCCTATCAGCTACACAGTATTGATATTACACAAGGAACCTTATGGTTTGCCGCTATTGCTGGCGTATGGCTATTCTGTGCTGGGATTATTTCGGGATTTTTTGATAATCGCTGCAACTACCTTAATTTAAGAATGCGTTTAAGAGAGCACCCTGTATTAAAACGTATAATGCCATCAGGAATGCGTGGTAAATTCGCCGATTATATGCACGATAACTATGGCTCAATAATGGGGAATTTCTGTTTCGGTTTGCTACTGGGACTAACGGGGCTAGTAGGCTATTTAACTGGGCTACCACTAGATATCCGCCACGTTGCACTTTCTTCTGCTAATTTAGGTTATGCCACTGTGAGTGGTGATCTCTCAATGGCAATTTTCTGGCAAAGCCTTGCCTTTGTATTAACGATTGGTTTAGTAAACTTAATTGTGAGTTTCTCATTGACGTTATGGGTGGCATTACGTTCTCTAGGGGCAGAAATCAATAGCTGGCGTAAAATTGCAGGCTGTGTATGGGAAATATTAAAAAAACGCCCATTAAGTTTGATTTTACCAATGCAATTAGATAAATCTCAGAAATAATAGAACAGTAATAAGATATAAGGGGCAATAAGCCCCTTCAGATTATTGACAAAGTCTTTTTTCATTCGGACGCCAGCGTGGCGTCCCTTGTATCTTACTCAACTGTAAATTGGTAAAATAAAAACGTATTATTTTACCACC
>NZ_LEKM01000140.1 GCF_009761375.1 Ursidibacter arcticus
AACGACAAATAGGCTTGAAGGATTATTTAGTGAACTAAAACGAAAATTAAATAATCACAATGGATTAAGCAAAAAACGTAAGGTTATGTTTATAAAGGATTTTTTGAATAAGAAAAGCAATTAACGATCAAAAATATAATGGAGATCCCACACTTTTGTCCACTTGAAAAGAAAATGGACAAAAATCCCACATTTTTGTCCATTACGCCAGTTTTTTGAGTAAGACCTTTCCGTTTAAGTTTGAGCGGAAAGGTCTTTAATTTATAACCCACGTTAAGTTCTAAGTTCATTGATTAGTTCAGGTTTACGATGAAGTAAATCTAATAATGTTTTTGCTGCACCGCTTGGCTTTCTTAGCCCTTGTTCCCAAGAACGTAGCGTATTGACTGAAATACCTAATTTTTCGGCAAATTTAGGTTGTGAAAGTTTTACTTTATTGCGTGTTTCGACAATAGGTGATATTTGATAGGCTGTTTTACTAATTTCTCCATACTTAGCTTGGCTGAGCGATAGGTATAAACTTTCTTGATGTTCAGCCATTTCGGGATCGTCAGCAATAATAGCTTCTATCATTGCATCAATATCCCAATCTTTGGTTGCTTCTTTTAGTTGTTTATCAATACTCATTATTTTTGCTCCGTAAGTTGTTTTAATTCGTTATTAGATAGGTTTTCCTTGTCATTTTTTGTATAAATATCTAGCATTAAGATAAAGCCTGAATGTAATACATTAAAATAAATAACTCTAGCCCCACCACGCTTACCTCGTCCTGATGATTGCCAACGTATTTTTCTGAGACCTTTTCCTTGTGGAATGACATCACCTAAAAGAGGATTCTGTGAAATATGTGAAAAAAACGCTAAACGTTCTTCTTCACTCCAAATCTTTTTAGATTCCTGTTCAAATCGGATAGTTTCAATAATGGTGTACATTAGTTATCTCCTTAATGCTTTGTATTATAGTAATACTTTGTATTGTTTTAAAGCATAAATTCCCATTCTTCCTTAAATTAAAGTATCATAGCACCATTTAATAGCTTTCTATTTATGTGTGAATCCTATGCCTAACGATCTCTTTCAAACCGCTCAACAGCACCTTTCTCAGCTCTGTGAAACTCAGGGTATTACATTGGATTTGCAAAATAATCCGCAGATCTCACCGCTTATTACTGCAATGGCAATGTCGGATTTTGTGGCGACACAGCTACAAAAACAGCCTGAATTATTGGCTCAATGGTTAGTGAAATCTCCAAGTATTGCTGATTGCGACCACTATTCACAACGCTTACAAGCAGTATTGTCAGCAGTAGAAAGCGAAGAACAGCTACATTCTGCATTACGCCGATTTCGTCATCGTGAAATGGCAACACTCAGTTTTGTGCAATCTAACCGTTTAGCAACAGTACAACAGATTTTTGAGCGATTATCAGATTTAGCCGAAGCCTTAATTTTAGAGGCGAGAGATTGGTTGTTTGAACGTTTGTGTCAAGAATATGGCACGCCAATGAATGAGTTAGGCGAGAAACAGGAATTACTGATTTTAGGTATGGGAAAATTAGGGGGAAGAGAGCTTAATTTCTCGTCTGATATTGATTTGATTTTTACTTACCCAGATATGGGCGAAACAATCGGGGCAAGAAAACCAATAGAAAATAGTAAATTTTTCACTCGTTTAGGGCAACGTTTAATTCGTGCATTAGATGAAGTTACGGTTGAAGGTTTTGTGTATCGAACCGATATGCGTTTGCGACCTTTCGGGGATAGTGGTGCTTTAGTGCTAAGTTTTAGTGCGATGGAAGACTATTATCAAGAACAAGGGCGAGATTGGGAACGTTATGCGATGATTAAAGCCAAAATCTTGGGCGAAGATCTGAATAACATTAACCATAAATACCTAAAACAGCTATTACGTCCTTTTGTTTATCGCCGTTATTTAGATTTCAGTGCCATTCAATCACTGCGTGAAATGAAACAGAAAATTAGCCGAGAAGTGTTAAGACGGGGGTTAGTTGATAACATAAAATTAGGGGCTGGTGGTATTCGTGAAGTGGAGTTTATCGTGCAAACGTTTCAGATGATGCGTGGTGGACGAGATAAAATTTTACAGCAACGTAGCCTTTTGCAAGTTTTACCACATTTCGTTCCGCTTAATCTGTTAAGCCAACAGCAAGTAGAACAGTTACAGCAAGCCTATCTCTTTTTACGCAATGTGGAAAATATCTTGCAAGCGATCAACGACCAACAAACCCAAACATTGCCGACAGATCCTATCGATCAGGCTCGAATTGCCTTTGTTTGTCAATGTGATACTTGGCAAATTTTTCTCAATCAATTGCAACAACATCAGCAGAATGTACGGGCGATTTTTAATGAGTTGATTGGCGAAGATGAGCAAGAGAGTGATGATGCTGAAAATCCTTTACTTGCAACGTGGCGAGATATTTTACATTATCAGATGACAGAAGATGAACTTGCAAGTCAGTTAAAAGATTACCCTGTTGAACCTTGCGATTATCCGATTATTTTTCAGCAATTATCGACTACTTTTCAAGATTGGGTAAAACGTTCTATTGGCGTGCGTGGGCGTGAAGTCCTTCGCAAATTGATGCCGAAAGTGGCCGATCAGCTTTTTAATCAAGCGAATTATTTGGTGCTATTGCCCCGAATTTTAAATATTCTCGACAAAATCAATACGCGTACAACTTATTTAGAATTATTGCTCGAAAAAGAGCAGATTTTGCCACAGTTAATGCAATTATGTGGGCAATCAATAATGATTTCCGAGCAGATCGCACGCTATCCAATGTTGCTTGATGAACTTATTTTGCCAAAGAGTTTGGTGACAATGATCGAGTTAGATCATTACCCTATGGCATTACAAGAGTATCTAATGCGAGTGCCTGAAGATGATGAAGAAGCGTTGATTGATGCACTACGTCAATTTAAACAGAGCCATATTTTGCGGATTGCGGCTGCGGATATTTTAGGCGTTCTGCCTGTGATGAAAATTAGTGATCATCTCACTTATTTAGCAGAAGCAATTATTGGGGCGGTAGTTAATATAGCGTGGCGGCAGGTGGTTCAACGTTTTGGCAAGCCAGAACATTTAACTTTTGATGAACATAGCGGTGAGCAACAGCAAGATTTTGTGGTGATCGGTTACGGTAAATTGGGCGGCATTGAACTCGGGTATAATTCAGATTTAGATCTGGTGTTCTTGCATAACGCTCCTGAGCAGAGTGAAACTCAAGGCGGTAAGAAATCTATTTCAAGTCATCAGTTCTATTTAAAATTAGCTCAAAAAATCAATGGTATTTTTAATTTAAATACCAGTGCAGGCGTGCTTTATGAAGTAGATATGCGTTTACGCCCGTCTGGAGAAGCAGGGCTGTTAGTCAGTACCTTTAAAGCCTATCAAGATTATCAGCAAAATGAAGCGTGGACGTGGGAAAGTCAGGCTCTGGTTCGAGCAAGGGCAGTATATGGTAGCAAAAACTTGCGAGAGAAATTTACTCAAATTCGCCAAGAAACTTTATCAATGGCTCGTACAAGCGGTGAGTTACGTTCAGAAATTTGCAAAATGCGTGCAAAAATGTATGAACATTTAAGCCATACAACGCAAGGAAAATTTCATTTAAAAACCGATCACGGTGGCATTACCGATATTGAGTTTATCGCTCAATATCTCGTGCTAAATTATGCTCATCATTATCCAACAATGACGGATTGGTCGGACAATGTGCGTATTTTTGAGCGTAGTGTGGAATGTGGTATTTTGACCGACACACAAGGAGAAACCTTAAAACATTGTTATATTACATTACGCAATCAAATTCATCATTTAAATCTACTGAATCAAGAGGCAGTAGTAGATAGCGGTGAATTTGTTATAGAACGTCAGCAGGTACAAGCAATTTGGCGGGAGTTATTGCAAACTAATGTTAATAAATAGATGTCTTAGACCCACAGAAACTTAATGCGATTTTACAGCAAATAGGGAGTTAAAAATGAATAAATTGAAAATGACGATGATGTTATTGAGTGTGATTGCTTTAACCGCTTGTGCAGTTAGCCCTGAACAGCGTGCAGAAAGAGAAGCCAAACGAGTACGAGCAGAACAAGCATTACAAGTTAAATTGGCTAAACAATGTGATATAGAAGCAGCGGAATTGATACACGAACAATTTAATCCTCCATTAGATCGTACAGAAAAAGAACAGAAATTATTTGAAAAACGCTATACTGAAAAAGTAAATAACCCTGTTTTTCAAGCTTGTTATAAACTTGCGTTAGAAAATTATAAAGCTCAAGAAGAATTACGTTATATGCGAATGCATTATGATGAAGATTTCCGCTTTGGATTCGGATTTAGTCGATTTTGTTATGCGTGTTGGTAAAATATGTTGAAGTGAAAAATAAGTAGCAAAGGAACAGAAAGGATAAATTTTAAACGTATGATACAATAAATCGTGATTTAACTCACAAAAAGCTAACATTTTGCTTTTTTATTCACATTTTCTTAATAGAATACGCTCCTACTTATTAACGGGACGGTTTTGTTCTATTTCATACTATTTAAGGGTGGCTGTATGGCTCTTTTTCTAAGTGTTTTTCCAATTGTGTTACTTATTTACCTAATGGTTAAACGTAATGCACTTCCTTCTTACATTGCATTACCGTGGATTGCGGTAGTTGTGTTAATTATTCAACTTATCTATTTTGGTACAGACATTACCACAGTAAGTGCTAACATTGCATCTGCACTTATTGCGGTACAAACACCAATTACTGTTATTTTTGGAGCGGTATTATTTAACCGTTTTTCAGAAGTTTCAGGGGTAACAAATACGTTGCGTAAGTGGTTAGGGGCTATTAACCCAAATCCAGTTGCTCAAATTATGATTATCGGTTGGGCATTTGCCTTTATGATTGAAGGGGCGAGTGGTTTTGGTACGCCAGCTGCGATTGCTGCACCGATTTTAGTTGGCTTAGGTTTCCACCCATTAAAAGTGGCAATGGTTGCATTGGTAATGAACTCCGTTCCTGTTTCATTTGGTGCGGTAGGTACGCCAACGTGGTTCGGTTTTGGTCCATTACAATTACCTGAAAATCAAATTCTTGAGATCGGCTCAATGACAGCGTTAATTCACGCATTTGCTGCACTGGTTATTCCTGTAATGGCTTTACGTTTAATTGTTTCTTGGCAAGATATTCGTAAAAACTTAGTATTTATTTATATCAGTGTTTTTGCTTGTGTTGTACCGTATTTGTTATTAGCACAAGTAAACTATGAATTCCCATCATTAGTGGGTGGTGCTATTGGTTTATTAATTTCAGTATTTGTTGCAAATAAAGGGATTGGTTTAGCGAAAGTTGAAAATACTTTAGAAAATGGCAATGTGACTAAAGGTGAAGTGATTAAAGCATTATTCCCAACAGGTTTATTGATTGCTATTTTGATCATTACTCGTATCAAACAATTACCATTTAAAGCAATGATGAACGATGCAACATCTTGGGTAAGCGTGCAATTGGGTTCATTAGGGTTGTTTGATATTAGTAACGGCTTAATTTTTAGTTTAAAAAATATCTTCGGTACGACAATTAGTTCAAGCTATAAATTGCTATATGTTCCAGCGTTAATTCCGTTTGTCGTTACTGTATTGATTACTATTCCTGTATTTGCAGTATCAGCAAGCAAAACTAAAGATGTATTTGTAACTAGCTTAAAACAAACCAAAAATCCATTCTTTGCCCTTGTTGGTGCATTGATTATGGTGAATTTAATGTTAGTTGGTGGCGATGGCTCAATGGTAAAAATTATCGGTAAGAGCTTTGCTGAAGCAACAGGTGAATATTGGACATTATTCGCATCTTATTTAGGTGCAGTGGGTGCATTCTTCTCGGGCTCAAATACGGTATCTAACCTAACTTTTGGTAGCGTACAGTTATCAACAGCAGAATTAACTGGTCTTTCTGTTAGCTTGGTATTAGCACTTCAATCTGTTGGTGGAGCAATGGGTAATATGGTGTGTATCAACAATATTGTAGCAGTAAGTTCAGTATTAAATATCAATAATAAAGAAGGTGAAATCATTAAGAAAACGGTTGTGCCTATGACTGTTTATGGCGTTATCGCTGCATTGGTTGCGCTCTTTATTATCCCTATCTTCTATGCGGTTTAATACTGATATAGCATAGAAGTTTGGGGAAACAAGCGGTTATATTTTGTAAATTTTTTGCAAAATCTACCCGCTTGTTTTCATTTTAGATTATCTATTTATTAATTATTTTCATTTTTGTTTTTATTTTTTTGTAAATTGAGTTGGAGTTTATTATGAACGTAAATTTTTACGTTACCTGTATTGCTGACATTGTGAAAGCAGGGGTAGCCAAAAATACGGTTCTCTTATTGGAGAAACTTGGGTGTAATATTACCTTTTTAGAAAAACAAGGTTGTTGTGGACAACCTGCTATCAATAGCGGTTATACCAAACAAGCACTCTCAGGAATGAAAGTGTTGGTGGAAACCTTTGAAGTAAATGATTATCCAATTGTTGCACCAGCAGGATCTTGTGTTTACGCCATCAAAAATTACCCCGAATATTTTGAGCGTTTTGGGGAAATGGAGTGGGCAGAGCGTGCAAAGAAAGTAGCAAACCGTTTTCACGATTTAACCGATTTTATTGTTAATGTGCTTGGTGTAACTAATGTTGGTGCACAATTAACAGGTAAAGCGGTTTATCACCCATCTTGTAGCCTTTCTCGCAAATTAGGTATTGTGAATGAGCCTTTAACATTATTACAAAATGTAAAAGGATTAGAGTTATTACCTATTCATAATCAGCAAACTTGCTGTGGTTTTGGTGGCACATTCTCGGTCAAAATGGCTGAAATTTCAGGCGAAATGGTTACAGAAAAGGTAGAACATATTACCGAAGCTGAGCCAGAATATTTAATTGGTGCGGATGTGAGTTGCTTATTAAACATTGGTGGTCGTTTAAGTCGCGAAGGTAAGAATGTGAAAGTAATGCACATTGCTGAAGTGTTAATGCAGGGAGGGAAATAAAATGTCACTAAAAACCAGTAACCTTGCTTTTAAAGTACGAGTGGATAACCAAATCCACAATGATATGATGCGTAAAGCTATCGTTAAAGCACAGGAAACAATCGGTGCAAATCGTCAAAAAATGGTTGATGAATTAGGTAATTGGGAAGAATGGCGTGATCTTTCCAAACAAATTCGTAACCACGTTTTAGCAAATTTAGATGCTTATTTATATCAGCTTAGCGAAAAAGTTCAACAAAATGGCGGACACGTCTTTTTTGCAGAAACAGCCGAAGAAGCTACCGCTTATATTCGTCAAGTGGCGTTGGAAAAGAATGCCAAAAAAATTGTTAAATCAAAATCAATGGTAACAGAAGAAATTGGTTTAAACGAAGTGCTTGAAAAAGAAGGGATGAAAGTTGTTGAAACTGATTTAGGGGAGTATTTGCTACAAATCGTAGGAGATAAACCTTCACATATTGTAGTACCTGCGATCCATAAAGATCGTTATAAAATTCGCCAAGAATTACACGATGCAGTCGGTTATCAAGGTAGCGAACAACCAGAAGAAATGAACGCTTTTGTCCGTAAAGTATTGCGTCAAGATTTCTTAGACGCGGATATTGGGATCAGTGGTTGTAACTTTGCTGTTGCCGAAACAGGTTCAGTTTGTTTAGTAACCAATGAAGGTAACTTACGTTTAGCCACAACGCTCCCTAAAACGCACATTGCGGTAATGGGAATGGAGCGTTTAGCACCAACATTCCAAGAAGTTGATGTATTGATCACGATGTTGGCACGCAGTGCAGTTGGGGCTAAATTAACCGCTTATAACACTTGGCTGACTGGCCCACGCCTTGAAGGTGAAACGGACGGGCCTGAAGATTTCCATTTAGTGATTGTTGATAATGGTCGCTCAAAAATTCTAGAGAGTGAATTTAAAGAAGTGCTACGTTGTATCCGCTGTGGTGCTTGTTTAAATACTTGCCCTGCTTATCGTCAAATTGGCGGACACGGCTACGGCTCTATCTATCCAGGCCCAATCGGTTCTGTGATTTCGCCATTACTGGGTGGTTATGAAGAATTTAAAGAATTACCTTACGCTTGTTCATTATGTACTGCTTGTAATTCTGTTTGCCCTGTGAAAATTCCACTTGCACAGCTTATTCTAAAACATCGTGAGCATATTGCCCAAAATGGAATGACTCCAGCCGTAGAACGTTTATCTATTTTTGGTTTTAACCTTGCTAACTCACACCCAACGCTTTGGAAAGTCGGAGTGAATTTAGGGGCAAAAATTGCGGGTAAATTGATTAAAAATGGTAAAGCACCAATTGAAGTGGGGGCGTTAGCGGAGTGGACAAAAGCTCGTGATTTACCTTCTGCGGAAGGCGAAAGTTTCCGTGAATGGTTTAATAACAGAAAATAGGGGGATCAATGGATATGCAAAATCGTGAAAATTTCTTAAATAAATTAGCGGAGCGAATGGGCAGACCTCGCCAAACTGTTCCAGCACCAATGCCAGAGTTGGTAAATAATCACCCTATGACACGTTTAACCGATCGTACCCAAACAGAGCTTTGTGATGAATTTATTAATTTTGCTCGTGTAATGATGGCAGATGTCGTCATTGCAAAAGAAAATGAATTACCTACCGCTATATTGGATATTTGTGAAAAATATGGTGGTGGGAAGATCATCATTAACAATGATGAAAGATTGGTTGAGTTAGGCGTTACGCCAACATTACAAGCTAAATATGAGAGTTATATTTGGGATCTTAACCAACCACAGCAGAATATTACTCAAGCGGAACAAGCTAATATTGGTGTTGTTTATGGCGAATATGGATTAGCCGAATCTGGCGGTATTGTGCTGTTTTCGGATAAAGATTTTGGACGTTCTGTGAGTTTATTACCTGAAAAATCTGTGGTGGTATTACGCAAAAGTAAGGTGTTGCCACGAGTGGCTCAATTAGCCAAAATCTTACACGAGAAAGCTCAACAAGGCGAAAGAATGCCATCTTGTGTCAATATTATCTCAGGCCCAAGTGCTACGGCAGATATTGAATTGATCAAAGTGGTGGGGGTACACGGCCCTGTTTCAAAAATTTATTTAGTGATTGACGATCTTTAAATTAAAAAGATGAGATGATTGATCTGCACCCCAAAAGTTGGACTAAACAACCAATGAATTAAGGTGCAGATTTTCATACTTAACCATAAACCAATTCAATCTTTCATTCCTTCTGTAAATAGCGAAGTATGTTTTAGCTTATAATCATTACGCTTTTTTGTTACAATCTTTGCCCTTATATATAACAAGTCAAAATAATGAAAAGAAATACCTTATTAACGCTATTATTTGCTTTATTGTTTGTTTTAAGTTCGCCGTTATATGCCAAAACGGCACAATTTTCTTCGCCTTTAGAATATCTCAATGCAATGACAAAAGCACATAAAACGTTAAATTATGAACAGCTTTATATTTTGCAACAAGGGGAAGATGTTCAATCTTTGCGTTATCGCCACGCCTATTGGAATGAGAAAGAATATGCTCAATTATTACGCCTAGATAATAATCGAGAAGAGATGATTTTGCGTGATGATATGGTGAGTTATTTTGGCGAATTTCAGCCTTTTAGTTTGCCAAGTTCGCATATCTTAGATGATCTGCCATCTGTGCTTTATACAGACTTTAATCAGCTGCAAGGCTATCATTTTGTCGATTCGGGCAGAATGAGAGTGGCTGACCGTCTTGCTCGAGTGATCCGCATTGTGCCTAGAGATGATTTCCGCTATCAATATGAAGTTTGGATTGATGAAGAAAATCATCTATTGCTACGCAGTGATCTGTTAGATCGTGAAAGAAATGTGTTAGAGCAATTTAAGGTGATACAAAATACTGTTAATGAAGAGTTTTTGTATATTGTTGAGCCGATTAGTACCCTAATTTTGCCTGCACTAATTCAACCGAAAGAAAACTCGCCACAAAATACATTAAATTGGAAGCCAAGTTGGATTCCACAAGGGTTTAAAGCTATTTCTTCGGGGCGACAAACTTTATCTGAGTTTTTAATGGATAATGAACAAGTAGAAAGCCAATTATATAGCGATGGATTATTCTCCTTTACTATCTATGTTGTACAGAATAAAGGCATCATTTTTGATGAACAGTTTTGGCGACAAGGGAAAATGAGTATTTATAGCCAAACTTTGGGTGATAAAGATGTCGTTATTGTAGGCGAAATTCCACTGGTATCCGCTCGTCATATTGTGCAAGAAATCAAATTGCAAGAAATTAAGCCAAACTAACCGCTTACGGAGAAAATCATAATGATGATTGAACAAGCTACCGTTTTAGATTATCAAAATGGGGTAGCAAAGGTACAATGCTTTGCTAAAAGTGGCTGTGGTGCTTGCTCGGCTACATCAGGTTGTGGAACTAAATCTCTTTCGGCATTGGCTGGAGAAAAAGTAGCACCACAATTTGAGTTGAGTGTAAATCAAGTTTTGAGCGTGGGCGATCGTATTGAAATTGGCTTGGCAGAAAACAGTTTATTGGTAAGCGTATTTTGGTTGTACTTAATACCACTTATCGCTTTAGTGGGAAGTACATTGCTACTTTCACAATGGATTAGTAATGAATTAGGATTGGCATTCGGTATTTTTACTGCCACTGCAATCACTTTTGTTATTGTAAAAAAAATAATAGCTCAAAAACAGCAAGGGGAATTTACCCCTATATTTTTGCGAAAGATTTAAGGAGAGTTAAATGGAGCAGATTTGGTTTGAAAATTATCCAGTAGGGGCAGAGCGTACGATAAACCCCGATGAATATAGTTCTTTGCTGGAAATGTTTGAAAAAGCAGTACAACGCCACCCTGATATTCCTGCGTATATCAATATGGGAAAAGTACTGACATTTCGTAAATTGGAAGAGCGTAGTCGAGCATTTGCCGCATATTTACAAAATGAATTACGTTTAGAAAAAGGCGAGCGAATTGCCTTGATGATGCCAAATTTATTGCAATATCCTATCGCATTATTTGGGGCATTGCGTGCGGGACTTGTGGTGGTAAATGTAAATCCTCTTTATACACCACGAGAATTGGAACATCAGCTCAATGATAGTGGAGCGAAAGCGATTGTTGTGGTCTCTAACTTTGCAGCAACTTTAGAAAAAGTAGTTTTTGATACGCAGGTTAAACACGTTATCTTAACCCGAATGGGCGATCAGCTCTCTTTCGGTAAACGTACCTTAGTTAATTTTGTGGTTAAGTATGTCAAAAAACTCGTGCCAAAATATAAATTACCTCACGCAGTAAGTTTTCGTGAAGCCTTGAGTATTGGTAAGCAACGTCAATATGTCAAACCTGTTATTCATAGTGATGATCTTGCTTTCTTACAATATACAGGTGGTACAACAGGTGTAGCGAAAGGGGCAATGCTAACTCATCGCAACATTATTGCTAATGTAATGCAGGCAAAATGGGTGGCTTATCCGCTAGTGAGTAAAGGTGATGAGCGAATTGCCGTCATTGCCTTACCGCTTTACCACGTTTTTGCTTTAACGGTAAACTGTTTGCTCTTTATTGAATTAGGGATTACAGGGCTATTGATTACTAATCCAAGAGATATTCCAGGTTTTATCAAAGAGCTGAAAAAATATCGAGTGATGGCAATTACAGGGGTAAATACTCTATTTAATGCTTTATTGAATAATAGCCAGTTGAAAGAAGTTGATTTTTCTAAGTTACGTCTTTCTGTTGGTGGCGGTGCGGCTATTCAACGTGCAGTGGCGGAGCGTTGGCATCAAACCACTGGAAATCATATTATTGAAGGTTATGGTATGACGGAATGTTCACCATTGATTGCGGCAACTCGTAATGACTCAACCGAGTATTCTGGCTCAATTGGTGTACCTGTTCCGAATACAGATATTCGTATTGTTGATGATGCAGGAAATGATGTTGCAATGGGTGAACGTGGCGAGTTATGGGTAAAAGGTCCACAAGTTATGCGTGGTTATTGGCAACGTCCTGAAGATACCGCTGATGTGTTAAAAGATGGCTGGATGGCAACAGGGGATATTGTTGAAATGGGGCAAGATCTTAATTTACGCATAGTGGATCGTAAAAAAGATATGATTATCGTATCGGGTTTTAATGTTTATCCAAATGAAATTGAAGATGTTGTTGCACTGCACCCTAAAGTGAATGAAGTGGTTGCGGTCGGTATTCCAAGTGAAGCCTCTGGTGAGAGCATTAAAGTATATGTGACCAAAAAAGATGAAAGCCTAACTCGTGAAGAACTGCGTAGCCACTGCCGACAACATCTCACAGGTTATAAGATCCCAAGAGATATTGAGTTCCGAGATGATCTACCAAAAAGTAATGTCGGTAAAATTCTACGCCGAGTATTACGAGATGAAGAAGTTGCAAGGGTAAAAGCTCAGCTTAAACCAGAAAATGTTACTGAATAAGCGATAAGAGACTTTTTTCCTAAATATAAGATTAACTAAAAATCTTGTTATTTTTAGCATTTCATAAGTTAAAACGCTATTCTGTTTTTTAGCCATAAACCCATATTTTAGTAATGAAATATGGGTTTATGGTTTTTTTATTATATTTTTATATTATTCATTTCTTTTAGTTTTAATGTTTTTTCTATTAATCTATATCTCAAGATATATATCATAATATTTATTGCTAAATAAAAGGTCTCTATAACTAAAAACTATGTTTTGTATTTTTGTATTTATTTACAATGGGTTACGCTTTTTATTATGTGTTTTATATTATTTTTATTATTGGGATATATTTATTTTTAATTATAACAAATATATAAATGGTCTTTCACAAATTTATTAGAAAACTATTTAATACACTCAAAGAGCATTATTTCAATCAATTAAAAGGAGTGTTTATGGGTCATCCAACTATTTTTCCAACAGGCGTAACAATTTATAAACCTGAGAAATGCTGGAACGGTTATAACCTTGTTCAAACTATCCGTTCGGGTGCTTTATTATTTGATATGAATGGGAATGAGATTCGTCGCTGGGACGAATTTCATGGCTTTCCAAATAAATTGTTGCCGAATGGTGATTTGATTGGTTATTCGGGAGATCGTAATCCTAAGTATGGAATGCAAGATGGCGTTGATTTAGTACAAATTGATTACGACGGTAATGTGGTGTGGAAATTCGATAAATTTGAATTTGTTGCAGATGAAGGTGAAATTCCACGTTATATGGCTCGTAGCCATCACGACTATCAACGAGAAGGCAATCCAGTTGGATACTATGTACCAGATCAAGAACCGCAATCTCGATCAGGGAAAACACTAATACTAGGTCATAAAACGGTTTTAAATGAAAAGATAAGTGCAACTAAGCTATTAGATGATGTCTTCTATGAAGTGGACTGGGAAGGAAATATTTTATGGCAATGGTTAGCTTCGGATCATTTTGACGAAATTGGTTTTAGCGAGGAAGCTAAGAAAACCATTTATAAGAACCCTAATATACGAGCGGCTGATGGTGGGGTTGGAGATTGGTTACATATTAACTGTATGAGCTATCTCGGTGAGAACAAATGGTACGATGCAGGTGATGAGAGATTTCACCCTGAAAACATTATTTTTGACAGCCGAGAAGCGAATTTCTTAGCAATTATATCTAAGAAAAGCGGCGAGATTGTCTGGGAAATAGGTCCGAATTGGGAAGAGGATGATGTGAAGCATATCGGTAATATTATTGGCCCTCACCACGCTCACTTGATTCCTAAAGGCTTACCTGGAGCAGGGAATATTTTGGTTTTTGATAATGGTGGTTGGGGTGGATATGGTGCTCCTAATCCAGAAAGTCCAGATGGTACTAAAAATGCTCGTCGTGATTATTCGCGAGTTTTAGAAATTGATCCAATCAGCTTAGATATTATTTGGCAATTTACACCAGAAGATATTAAAGCGGCTATTCCAACTGATGCCAGCAAATTTTATAGCCCTTATGTAAGTAGTGCACAGCGTTTACCTAATGGAAATACATTGATAGATGAAGGATCAAATGGAAGATTGCTTGAGGTAACTGCTGAAAAAGAGATTGTATGGGAATGGATTTCTCCTTATTACAGCCATCAGGATGGAGATAAACCGATAAATAATATGATTTATCGAGCCTACCGCTATCCTTATGATTGGGTAAAACAAGAACCACTTCCGAAAGAAGTAGCAATTGAACCTATTGATGTTACTCATTATCGGTTACCTAATGCAGGTAAATTTGGTGCTAAATCAATAATAAAAGTTGAAGGGACATTACCTTATACTGAAAGTGCTGCATTATGTGTAGCCAAAAGTGATGAAAAGTTAGAAAAAACATCGTTGTTTAAGATAAATAGCAGTTTATTCACCGAAATCAATGAAACAGAATCCTTATCCCAATCCAAAATTGAACTTATATTGTTTGGGGCAGAAAGATGTGTTCATTGTAAGACTTTATATTCAGCATTAGAGAAGCTATTACATTCGGATTTAGCCCAATTTATTGATGCTAAATATATCAATGTAGATAAAAATCCGAATTTAGTGGATACCTATGATATTCGAGGAATTCCAACTGTAATTCTTGTAAAACAAAATAAAGAGCTTGCTAGACAATCGGGAGTACAGACATACCAGCAACTGTATGATTGGTTAAAAGTATTCATTTAAGCGGAGGGAATATATGAAAAATGGATTATTAAATGTTTCTTTAAATAGGAATCTTAAATTTATTTTACCTTTAAGCATTTTACTGGGGTGGTACTGTTCTACTACGATTGGTGGATTACCAGAAACTGCATTGCCTAAGATAAGTTCAGTAGGTACTACTGCGGTTGAGATGATTAGATCTGGTGAATTATATGCCGATTTAGGAATTAGTTTACGCCGAGTTCTTGTTGGTTTTTTTCTTGCATCAACAATCGGTATTACTTTAGGAATATTAATGGGTATTTCAAAAAAGATAAGTGAATTTTTTCAGCTGACATTAACTGCGATGCGACAAATTCCAATGGTTGCTTGGATACCGTTAATTATTCTGTGGGCTGGGATAGATGAGTTATCTAAAATAGTAGTCATTTTATTTGCTGCAACATTCCCTATTATTGTTAATACAATCAACGGTATTGATTCAACTTCCAAAAGTTTCTTAGAAGTTGCTGAAGTTTATCGTATGAGTAAATGGGATACATTTAGAAAAATTTACTTACCGTCTGCGTTACCAGCATTATTTACTGGGTTACGTTTATCGTTGGGGATCTCTTGGATGGCTGTTGTTGCCTCCGAACTAATAGCATCTTCTTCAGGAATAGGTTTTAGACTTAATGATGCTCGTAGTTTAATGCGTTCTGATGTTGTGATTGTTTGTATGTTCGTTATTGGATCTGTGGGGTTATTGATGGATAAGATTATTTGTATTGCAGCAGAGCTTGCAACACCTTGGAAAAATAATTAGGTACCAATAATTTGTATAAAATAATGGAGGATTTATGTCAGAGAATTTAATTGAAATAAAAAATATTTCTAAAATTTACCAGAAAGAAAGTGGTGATGTCCCTGTATTAAATAATATCAATCTAACTATTAAAAAAGGTGAGTTCGTTACTATTGTAGGGCATAGTGGCTGTGGTAAAAGTACATTATTAAAAATGATTGCAGGGATGCTCCCTGCTGATTCAGGGGATATTAAGATCAATGGGAGATCAATAACGGAAAGTCAAGGAAATTGTGCAATGGTATTTCAAGAGTCCCGTTTATTTCCTTGGTTGAAAATATATGAAAATGTCGGTGTAGGGTTAAAGAATCTACCTAAATCGGAGAGAGAATATAAAGCTTACGATTATCTGAAATTAGTCGGATTATCTGGTTTTGAAAATGCTTATCCGAAAGAATTATCGGGTGGTATGGCTCAGCGTGCAGCTATTGCTCGTGGACTAGTGATGAATACAGATATTTTACTGTTTGATGAGCCATTCGGTGCATTAGATGCAATGACTAAAATCCAAATGCAAGAAGAAGTATTGCGTATTCGTCAAGAAGAACAGAAGACGATGATTCTAGTAACCCACGATATTGAAGAAGCGGTGTATTTAGGAGATCGTGTTGTTGTATTGTCTTCACGCCCTGGACAAATTAAAGATATTGTTTCAGTAAAAATGGAAGGCATAAAGGATCGCACTAAAGATGAGTTTCTTTACTATAAAAATAAGATTCATCAATATTTCTTTGAAAGTAAGCACTACGATATTGAATATCAAATTTAGGGGATAAAATATGACAAAATCTAAACGAAAAGTCTTTACTCTATTTTTGTACATTAGTTTATTATTTATCTTATCTTTAGGTGGAATTAAATTTACTGAGGGTACAAAAATATCACCTGAACATACACTCAAAACATTACGTTTAGGGCTGCCGGGTATATCTAATAGTACCTTAGAGGCTGGTGGTATTGCTGTTCACAATAAGTACTTTGAAGAAGAACTGGCTAAAGAAGGCTATAAATTAGAAATAGTTTTCTTTCAACAGGCAGGTCCTGCACTGAATGAAGCATTAGCATCTAACAAAATAGATGTTGCACTTTATGGTGACTTACCGATCGCTATTCTTAAAAGTAAAGGTGCTGATGTAAAAGTGTTTGCGATAGACAATTCAAATTTACAATTTGGCACTATCGTTCAAAATGAGAGCCAAGCTAAGACGATTGCTGATTTACAAGGGAAAAAAGTGATCTACGGTAAAGGAACAGTACAGCAACGCTATTTCAATGCCATTACCAAATCTTATCAATTGGACCCAAAAAACTTTGAAATGGTCAATTCTGTTGGTGCAGATGCTAATTCTGTATTTAGTGGTAGACAAGCAGATGCCATATTTGCATTCTATTACACGGTATTATTTATGGAGTCAAAAGGAATGGGGCGGGTCATTGAATCTACCTTAGATAAACCTGAGATTAGTTCACAAAGTCTTGCAGTAGGACGTAATGAATATCTTGTTCAAAATGAACGAGCGGCTGTTGCAATGATAAGAGGATTGAAACGTGCAAAAGAGTTTGCAGCTCAGAATCCAAGTGCGGCATACAATATTTTCGCAAAAAATAATATCCCTGCTGCGGTTTATGAGAAAGCATACTCTGCTGATCTTGAATTTAAAAATTTTGAACCAGAAATTACATCTGCATCAATTGATAAACTTAATCACTTAGTGGATTTTCTTATTGAAAATAAACTGATTAATACTAGAGTAGATGTAAATGATTTAATTACGACGAAGTATTATCAATTATTCTTACAAGACAAGTAAGATGTTCTACAAAATGTTTAGTCAAAATTATCCAATGATATATTGAGCCTATTTCAACATATTTAAAGAATTTTGGGGTATATAAAGGGTAAATCAGCAATCATTTTGTTCACTACACCAACAAAAAGCGGTGGGATTTATAAAGTTTTTTACGTATCCCATCGCTTATTGAAATGATATATTCTATTCATTCACACTATTCAACAATAGGAATAATGCGTGAAGCTGAAGCACCTTTATCACTATTAGTAAATTCAAATTGGACTTTTTGTCCCATTTTTAATGATCGATAACCTTCCCCTTCAATGACAGAAAAATGGGCGAAGATATCACCTTCAAATACGTCAGATGTAATAAAACCAAACCCTTTTGCATTGTTGAACCATTTTACGATGCCAATTTCCATTAGAAAATCTCCTTTGTTATCTAAGTGGCTCAATCTTAATTGAAAATAGGCGATTATTAAATTAACAATTTTTAAAATATCGACATAGATCACAAAATTTTAATCATTTCTTTAAAAAATTGACGTTTCTAATTGTAAAACACCTTTTTCAATAACAATGGATTTACCTATTTTTTTAAAGATTGCCTCTTTTGTTTTATTTTCATCTAAGGTGTAAACAGGATAATGTTCTAAAACATCAGCTAAACCACTTTCAAGTGCAGGTAAAAATGTTTGTAGTTCATTTTGATATTTTTCAGGAGTAATATACCAATTCTTTAAACGTACATCTTTAAGGAATATAGCTCCCTTTGTTTGATCGTAGAAAGGCACAGTATCTAAATTTAAGTGTGCTTTAATATTATAAGATTTGCCTTTTAAACGCAGTAAACCATCAACAATTCCCCCAATTTCAACGCGTTTTTCAGGTGTTTGTCCAATTTGAGTTGCAAGATTATGTAAGTGGTAGTCTAACTCAAATAAATTAGGAATACCGATACTGTCTTTTAAAGGAATTTTTTCGGCTAAACGTGTATCTAAATATTGATTGATCTCTTGTTGAGTAATGCTTAATAAACCAGCATTTGCGACAGTTGCTGTTAAAGAAAGCAACAATAGGGCAGATTTACATAATTTTTTCATAAAAACTCCTTTAAAAAATTGGTTTATAAGAAATAAACCAAGTAGAATGTTTGAATTATTGTGTAAACGGTATAATAGTTTTATAAGAAAAGGAATAAAAAATGAAAAAAATTTTTATTATTGCATTCGCATTATTCATTTCTGCTTGTAGTCTTGGTGGCAGCGTAAGTGCAGGTGGTGGTTCGAATGGAATGGGCGTGGGATTAGGCATTGGCACTGGTATTCGTTTTTAACTTTTAAGATTTTACTTGGAATGAACTTTTTGCTAGAAACCTGTCAAAAAGGCACTTTGATGAGAAAAGGATAAACAATGAAACAACTTATTAAGAAATCATTTATCACTTTAGCGTTATTTTCAGCTAGTTCTTTTACTTTTGCAGATGCACAAGCTGTGTCAGAGCTACAAAAACGTTTAGATCTTGTTAGCCAATATAGTGCTGATTTTGAACAGACTGTCCGTTCAAGTAAAGGTAAGGAAGTTCAAAAAGGTAGCGGGAAATTTCAAGTAAAACGCCCAAACTTATTTAGAATGGATACCAAAAGTCCACAAGAGAATTTAATTGTATCTGATGGGCAAACATTATGGTTTTACGATCCATTTGTTTCTCAAGTCACAGCAAATTGGGTAAAAGATGCGGTTAATAATACACCATTTGTGTTATTAACCAGTAATGATAAAAGCCATTGGGATCAATATGACGTTCAACAAAATATGGACGCATTTGTGTTAAAGCCAAAATCTAAGAAAAGCAGTATTAAACAATTTGATGTGCGTATTGATGCAAACGGGTTATTAAAGGGCTTTAGTACTATTGAACGTGATGGGCAAAGTAACTTGTATGTATTGCGAAATATTACAACTGCACCATTATCTGCAGATTTGTTCAAGTTTAATGTGCCGAAAGGGGCAGAATTAGACGACCAACGTAATAAAAAATCGAAAAAATAATTGAATTTCAGGGCGTTTTATAAACGCCCTATAAGGTTATAAAATCTCTTTTTTTCTTATTTGGTAACTGTAATGAAATCACTTTATCAACAACGCGATCCTTTAGAATGGCAACAGTTTATTGATTTACTTAAACAGGCAGTAAATGAAGATAAAACCGAAGATTTGCTTTCAATGCTATTAACTGCAGATGAGCGAAATGCGTTAGGATTACGCGTGCAAATAGTCAGTGCATTACTTGATAATCAAGCCTCACAACGTGAAATTCAACAACAACTTAATACCAGTGCAGCTACGATCACAAGAGGGTCTAATATGCTGAAAACCGTTGAACCGAGCATTCGTGATTGGGTAAGTGAAAAACTCAATGGCAAAGCGTAGAAAAAAGAAATCACTGTGGGCGAAATGGCTCAAACCTTTCTTTTCAGTAAAGAAAAATGCCTCCATTAGAGAATGGGCTTGGTTTTTATTTAGTCGTGTTGGGTTTGCAATTGCAAATTTTTATCTCTGTTTAACTTTAATTTTTTCTGCTGTACCCGTCCCATTTTCTGCTTATATGCTACAAAAGAAAGCAGAAAATCTGTTGCAATCAGATTATCGTATTCACTATGACTGGGTCAGTATTGACGACATCGCGTGGCAAATGCAAATGGCAGTGATTGCCGGGGAAGATCAACGTTTTGATAACCATTTTGGGATTGACCTTGATGCGATTTTACTTGCCTTAAAGCGGAATAATCAAACTCACAAAAAGCCTATTGGTGCATCAACCATCTCTCAACAAACAGTAAAAAATCTCTATTTATGGCACGGTACGAGCTGGATTCGTAAAGGGATAGAAATTCCATTAACGTTACTGGTTGAAACCTTATGGTCAAAAAAACGAGTATTAGAAGTTTATTTAAATATTGCCGAATTTGGCAAAGGTATTTTTGGTGTTGAAGCGGCCGCAAAATATTATTTCAATAAATCGGCAAAGCAATTAACAATGCAAGAATCAGCTTTATTGGCGGCATCTTTGCCAAATCCGTTCATTTATCGAGTGAAAAGCCCAACACAGACAATGCGAAAGCGTCAGCAATGGATTATTCAACAAATACATAATCTAGGTGGCAGGGCTTATTTAACCAATTTATAGGTAGTCAAATGCGATTTTTAATGCTGTGTCGTGAACCCCGTTTATATAGTTGCCAACGTCTATTGTCTGCCGCTAATCAACTTGGGCATTCAATGGATATCCTTGATCCTAATCGCTTTCTACTGAAACTCTCACAGGGTCAATTTGAATATTATTACCAACAGGGCGAGGGCTATGATAAGCATCGACCAGAGCCGATTAAGTTAGATCAATATGATGGCGTTATCCCCCGTTTTGGTACAACAAGTACAGAAATGGGGAGCAACGTATTACATCATTTTCAGCAACAAGGTATCAATGTATTAAATTCCGCAGAGTCATTCCGTTTAGCAAGAGATAAATGGCAAAGTTTACAGGCTTTGGTCGGTGCAGGCATTGCTGTTCCTGATAGTGCAATGACGGGGGAGTTATATTCACTTAATCAAACTGTTAAGCAGTTTCGATTCCCCCTTGTAATAAAAACCTTATCAGGCTCTCAAGGTGTTGGTGTAATGCTTGCGGAAAAGCCAACTAGTGCTGTAAGTCTATTAGAAACCTTAAAAATGGCAAAGGTAAATTGTTTGCTACAACACTTTATTGCTGAATCAACAGGGGAAGATATTCGGGCATTTGTGATAGGCGATAAGGTTGTGGCATCAATGGTGCGTTATAGTGCAAGCGGTGACTTTCGTGCCAATATTCACCAAGGTGGGCGAGCAGAACCAATTTCGCTTTCGACACAAGAACAACAAATTGCAATTGAGGCGACCAAAGCACTTGGGTTAGACGTGGCAGGAGTGGATCTTATTCGATCACAAACTAAAACATTGGTGTTAGAAGTGAATGCAAGCCCAGGGTTAGAAATGATTGAGAAAGTAAGTCAGCAAGATCTTGCAACACAGATGATCGAGCATTTATTGCAAAAGATAGCTTGATTGCAAAAAAATCACAGAAACTAACCGCTTATCTTTCCTATTTTTATAGGATTAGGTTAGAATAGCGACTATTTTTGATAATTAAAGGGTAAATGTAGTCGCCTATGTATAATGAATTGGCACAAACACTTCCAGAATTGATTTCGTGGACAAAAGATCGTGAATTTTCACTCTCGCTTTCAACCGAACGCTTAGCCTTTCTATTGGCAATCTCCCTTTATAACAATGAAAGAACCGATGGCGAATTACTCGAATCAGACTTACAAGATCTTTTTCGCCACGTTTCTACTGCTTTTGAACAGTCAGACAGCACCTTAACACAGCGTGCAAACAATGCTATCAACGACCTTGTTAAGCAACGTTTTCTTAATCGTTTTAGTAGCGAATTTACCGAAGGGTTAGCGATTTATCGCCTAACACCACTTGGCGTTGGTATTGCTGACTACTATGTCCGCCAACGTGAATTTTCTACATTACGTCTTTCAATCCAACTTTCTATCGTTGCCGATGAAATTCAAAGAGCATCAGCATCTGCCGAAGAAGGGGGGGATGAACGTTTTTGGCGTCAGCAAGTTTTCGCCCCACTAAAATATTCTGTTGCAGAAATTTTTGACAGTATTGATCTTTCACAACGAATGATGGACGAAAATCAACAGCAAATCCGAGAGCGAATTGCTGCATTATTAAGTCAAAATTGGCACCAAGCAATCGCTACTTGTCAGCAATTACTTGATGAAACATCACTAAATTTACGAGAATTACAAGATACACTCAATGCCGCAGGAGATAAATTACAAGCTCAATTATTGCGTATTCAAAGCTGCTTAATTGGACGTAATGATCTTGAATTTGTCGATATTTTAGTGGTTAATTTACAAAATAAACTTGACCGTATCATTAGTTGGGGGCAACAGTCGATTGATTTATGGATCGGCTATGATCGCCACGTTCATAAATTTATTCGTACTGCCATTGATATGGATAAAAATCGTGTCTTTGGTCAGAGATTACGCCAATCAATCCAAGATTACTTTGAACAACCTTGGCAACTCTACTTTACTAAAGCGGATTCTCTACTGGATCTGCGTGATGATGAAACCGAATTTAATGAAGCGGAAGCAGTAGGTGAATTACCGACCGAATTAGAGTATGAATCGCTTTCAGAAGTCCAAGAACAAATCGTTGCTATTATGCAAGCACATCTTGCTCCATATCGAGAGCAAGGCAAACCAATTGATTTAAGTGAGATTTTGCGTGAGCAACTCGCAAAATATCCACTTTCACGCCATTTTGATGTAGCTCGCATTATTGTGGATCAAGCGGTTAAACTGGGTATGGCAAGCCAAGATAGCCAAGCGATTTACCCACAGTGGCAATCCATTAACCATAATGGTGCAGAAGTACAAGCGAATGTGATTGATCAATATAATCCGTAATAAATTTCCAAAGTGATAAGCGGTAAGATTCCGCATAAATTTTGCAAAAGGTGATAATTATTCACCCTAAATTGAGATATAAGAAATGACAGACACTCAAGAACTTATCCCTACTAAATTAGCACAAGCGATTGCTAATCCTATTTTTCCTGCGTTGGATAGCCAGTTACGCTCAGGGCGACATATCAGTTTAGAATCCCTTGATGAACACGCTTTCCTAATGGATTACCAAGCAGAATTAGAACTCTTTTATCGCCGTTATCACGTTGAGTTAATTCGTGCACCTGAAGGTTTTTTCTATCTTCGCCCGAAAGCATCAACCTTAATTGCCCGTAGTGCGATGAGTGAAATGGAAATGTTAGTCGGTAAAGTGCTTTGTTATCTCTATCTCAGCCCAGAGCGTTTGGCACAGCAAGGCATTTTTAGTTACGATGAAGTTTACGATGAGTTACTGAATTTAGCTGATGAAAGCAAATTACTTAAAGCAATTAACCCTCGTTCAACAGGGTCAGATTTAGATAAAGCTAAACTAGCCGAAAAAGTGGGTGGAGCATTACGCCGTTTACAACGTTTAGGAATGATTGTGCGTGTTGGTGATCAAAATAGTAAAAAATTTGTGATTTCTGAATCGGTATTCCGTTTTGGTGCGGATGTCAGAACAGGTGACGATCCAAGAGAAGCCCAACTTCGTTTAATTCGTGATGGGGAAGCAACAACGCCTGAATTGCTCGCTCAACAAGCGGTGGGATTAGATGAAGAAATTGCAGAGGATGCGGAAACAGAAAATGATGTAGAACAAGGTGGGGAAGAGTAATGGAAAATATCGAATTGCAAAATAATCAACCAATCGCACCGCTTGCACGCCCTGAAGGGATTGCTCGTGGCAAATTCCGCTCCCTAACATTGATTAACTGGAACGGTTTTTTTGCTCGTACCTTTGATTTAGATGAGCTAGTAACGACCTTATCAGGCGGAAATGGTGCGGGTAAATCTACCACGATGGCAGGTTTTGTCACAGCATTGATCCCCGATTTAACGTTAATTAACTTCCGTAATACCACCGAGGCGGGTTCCACATCAAGTTCTCGTGATAAAGGCTTATATGGTAAGCTCAAAGCTGGTGTGTGTTATGCGGTTTTAGAAAGTGAAAATTCACGCCAACAACGTGTGATTACAGGTGTGCGTTTACAGCAAATTGCAGGACGAGATAAAAAAGTCGATATTCGCTCTTTCTCTATTCAAAATATCCCTACCGAACAATCAGTGATCTCTATTTTTACTGAGCAAGTTGGCGATAAAAATGCACGTGTTTTGGCACTCAATGAGTTAAAAGATCGTTTTGATGGTTCAGAAATTCAGTTTAAACAATACAGCTCAATTACAGATTATCATAGTTTCTTATTTGATCTTGGGGTTATTCCTAAACGTTTACGTTCATCGGGTGATCGCAGTAAATTCTATAAATTGATTGAGGCATCACTTTACGGGGGGATTTCCAGTGTAATTACGAAATCTCTGCGTGATTACTTACTCCCTGAAAATTTAGGGGTTCGCCAAGCCTTCCAAGATATGGAATCGGCATTGCGTGAAAACCGAATGACTCTTGAGGCGATTAAAGTTACCCAGTCTGATCGTGATATGTTTAAAAAGTTGATTACCGAATCAACTAACTATGTTTCAGCAGATTTTATGCGACACGCTAACGAACGCCGAGGTAACGTCCAATTAGCTGTTGAAAAACGCCAAGAGTGGTATCAAGCTAAATCACAAATTTTGCTTGAACAGCAACGTTTCGTTGAATTTAGTCGAGAGGCGAATGAATTGGCAGAAAATGAAGGCGTACTGGAAGCGGAATATAATAGTGCGTCCGATCATCTTAATTTAGTGATGAATGCTGTTCGCCATCAAGAAAAAGTAGAACGCTACCAAAGTGAAGTTGATGAACTTAACGAAAAGTTAGAAGAACAACAAATTGCTGTTGAAGAAGTGGCAGAACGTACCGAACAGATCCAAGCTCGAGCAGAAGAGAGCGAAGAGATAGTAGAAGGACTACGTTCGCAAATGGCTGATTATCAACAAGCGTTAGATGCTCAACAAACCCGAGCATTGCAATATCAACAAGCGATTAACGCCCTTGAAAAAGCAAAACAACTTTGTGGTTTACCGCATTTAGATTTACATAATGCGGAAGATTACCTTGCGGAGTTTTCGGCTCAAGAAACGGAAATTACCGATCAAGTATTCGATTTAGAACAACGCCTATCTGTTTCTGATATGGCAAAAACACAATTCGATAAAGCCTATGAACTTGTTTGCAAAATTTCGGGTGAAACAGACCGCTTACAAGCGTGGGAAGAGGCGAGAACGCTCTTAGCTCACTACCCAACCCAAAAAACTCACGCACAACAAGCGGTGGCATTACGTCAGAAATTAACTGATCTTGAGCAGCGTTTACATCAGCAACAAAATGCACAACGTCTGCTTGCAGAATTTAATCAGAAAGCACAATTACAGCTAGAAAATGCTGAAGAGCTAGAAATTTACTATGAAGAACAACAAGCCAAAGTTGAAGATTTAGAAGCAGAGTTAGCGGAATTTGTTGAAGTCCGTTCTACTCAACGCCAACAGCGTGAGCAGCTTAACCAACAATATCAACAGCTGGCTCAAAACGCACCTGCTTGGCATACTGCACAATCTGCCTTATTACGTTTACAAGAACAATGTGGTGAAACTTTTGAAGCAAGCCAATCGGTAATGCAGTTTATGCAAAACACCCTAAGTCGTGAGCGTGAAGCCACCCTTGAACGTGATGACCTAGCTCGTTATGAACAGCAGTTAGAAACACAAATTTCACGTTTAAGCCAACCTGATGGGGCAGAAGATATTCGTTTAAATCATCTTGCCGAAAAATTCGGAGGGGTATTACTTTCAGAACTTTATGATGATGTGTCATTAGAAGATGCACCCTATTTCTCTGCGTTATACGGCGAAGCTCGCCACGCTATCGTTGTGCGTGATTTAGACGCAACTAAAGCCCAATTAGCCCAGTTAGACGATTGCCCTGATGATCTTTACCTGATTGAAGGCGATCCAAACGCCTTTGATGACAACGTATTTAATGCGGAAGAATTAGCAGATGGTGTGGTTGTTCAAGTCTCTAATCGTCAATGGCGTTACTCTAAATTCCCTGAAGTGCCATTATTTGGACGAGCATCTCGTGAAAAGCAACTAGAAAAGCTCAAAGTAGAACGAGATGAAACCGCAGAAAAACACGCAGAGCGCGCTTTTGATGTACAAAAATGCCAACGTTTACATCAACATTTAACGCAATTTGTCGGTACGCATTTAGCATTAGCATTTCAGCCTGATCCTGAAGTGGCAATGCAACAAATTGCTCAAAAACGGGCTGAAATTGAACGTGAGCTTAATCAAGCCAATGGGCAAGAACAACAAATTCGCCACCAACTTGATAATAGCAAAGCTCAACTACAACTATTAAACAAAGTGTTGCCACAGCTCAATGTGTTGGCGGACGAGACTTTAGAAGATAGAGTAGAAGAGTGCAAAGAACAGTTATTGTCGGCACAAGACGATGAACAATATATTCGCCAATTTGGGCAGTATCTAGCTCAATTAGAGCCGATTGCATCAGCATTAAAGAGCGATCCAACACAATTTGAACAACTTCAAGAACGTTACAAGCGGTCGGTTGAGCAACAAAAATTGCTTAAACAAAAAGTATTTAGTTTATCTGATGTCATTCAACGTCGTTTACATTTCAGCTACCAAGAAAGTGTGGGGGCGGAAGGTTCAGCATTAAATGAACAACTTCGCCAACGTTTAGAAGTGGCTCAAAGAGAGCGTGAATTAGTGCGTGATCAACTACGCCAAGCACAAACTCAATTCACGCAGTATAACCAAGTTCTGACATCATTACGCAGTTCTTATGATGCGAAAAATCAAATGTTACAAGAACTTCTGCGTGAAATGGACGAGTACGGTATTCGTAATGATTTAGAAGCAGTTGAACGTGCAACGTTACGTCGTGATGAATTACAACAACGTTTAAGCCAACAACGTATGCGTAAGAGTTACCTTGACAAGCAAGTCGCCGTAATTGGTGCAGAGATGGATAATCTGACTAAAGCGATGCGTAAAGCAGAGCGAGATTACCATAGCCAACGTGAAATTGTGGTACAAGCGAAAGCAAGTTGGTGTCTAGTATTACAAATGTCACGCAATAGTGATGTAGAAAAACGCCTAAATCGTCGTGAGCTGGCTTATCAATCAGCTGAAGAATTACGTTCTATTTCAGATAAAGCATTGGGGGCATTACGCCAAGCTGTTGCTGATAATGAATACCTGCGTGATAGTCTGCGTGCATCGGAAGATAACCGTAAACCAGAAAATAAAGTGGCGTTCTTTATTTCAGTCTATCAACATCTACGTGAGCGTATTCGTCAGGATATTATTAAAACCGATGATCCGATTGATGCCATCGAACAAATGGAAATTGAGCTTTCTCGCTTGACTAATGAATTGACCAGTCGTGAGAAAAAATTAGCAATCAGTGCAGAAAGTGTGGCTAACATTCTACGCAAAACCATTCAACGTGAACAAAATCGTATTTTACAGCTTAACCAAGGGCTACAAAATATTGCCTTCGGTCAAGTGAAAGGCGTGCGTTTAGTGGTGAATATTCGTGATACTCACGCTATTTTACTGAATGCACTTTCAAGTGAACGAGAACAGCATAGCGATCTATTTGAAAATCAGAAATTAAGTTTCTCAGAAGCCTTAGCGATGCTTTATAAACGAGTAAATCCACATTTAGAAATGGGACAGCGTACTCCACAAACGATAGGCGAAGAGCTACTAGATTACCGCAATTACCTTGATTTAGAGGTGGAAACCTTCCGTGGTGCAGATGGTTGGATGCGTGCAGAAAGTAGTGCATTATCAACAGGGGAAGCGATTGGTACTGGTATGTCAATCTTGCTAATGGTTGTACAAAGTTGGGAAGAAGAATCTCGCCGTTTAAGAGCGAAAGATATTCTCCCTTGCCGTTTACTTTTCTTAGATGAAGCTGCTCGACTTGATGCAATGTCTATCAATACGTTATTTGAGCTATGCGAACGTTTAGATATGCAATTATTGATTGCTGCACCTGAAAATATCAGCCCAGAAAGAGGGACAACCTATAAACTAGTGCGTAAGATTGCGAATAACCAAGAATACGTTCACGTTGTTGGACTAAAAGGTTTTGGGCAAGCATAGTAAAGGCTAATTAAAACAAAAAGGTGTAATGGACAAAATAGTTGCTGATTTACCTATTACACCACCACCTAAGTTCGATGTAATATAAAGCCCTGCAACAACAGGGCTTTAAGCTATTTTTGAAATGGACTGAAATCAACTGAATAGCGGATTTTTTTATTCCCATTCGATTGTTGCAGGTGGTTTTCCTGAAACGTCATATACTACACGGGAAATACCGTTTACTTCGTTGATGATGCGGTTTGAGATTTTACCAAGTAAATCGTATGGTAAATGAGCCCAATGTGCAGTCATAAAGTCGATGGTTTCTACGGCACGCAGTGAGACAACCCAATCATATTTTCTACCATCACCCATTACGCCTACTGATTTCACTGGTAGGAATACGGTGAAGGCTTGGCTAACTTTATAGTACCAATCGGATTTATATAGTTCTTCAATAAAAATTGCATCAGCTTTGCGTAATAAATCGCAATACTCTTTTTTCACTTCGCCTAATACACGTACGCCTAAACCTGGGCCTGGGAATGGGTGGCGATTTAACATATCAGCAGGTAAACCGAGGGCGATACCAATTTTGCGTACTTCATCTTTAAATAGTTCGCGTAGCGGTTCAACTAAGCCAAGTTTCATATAATCAGGTAATCCACCTACATTATGATGTGATTTAATAACGTGTGCTTTACCTGTTTTACTTGCCGCAGATTCAATAACATCTGGATAAATTGTACCTTGAGCTAACCATTTTACATTGGTGAGTTTTTTCGATTCATCATCAAAGACATCAACGAATACTTTACCGATAATTTTACGTTTTGCTTCAGGATCACTTACACCTTTTAGCGCATCTAAGAAACGATCTTCCGCATCAACACGAATAATATTTAAACCGAATTTATCGCCAAACATATCCATTACTTGATCAGCTTCGTTTAAACGAAGTAAACCATTATCTACGAATACGCAGTGTAAGTTTTTACCAACAGCACGATGTAGGAGCAGAGCCGTAACAGAAGAATCCACACCACCAGATAAGCCTAAAATAACTTCATCATCGCCTACTTGTGCTTTAATACGAGCAACAGCATCTTCAATGATATTTTCTGCTGTCCAGCGTGTTTCGCAACCACAGATACCAACAACGAAGTTTTTGATTAGCTCTAAACCACTTTTGGTATGGGTTACTTCTGGGTGGAATTGTACGCCATAGAAACGGCGGCTTTCGTCCGACATTGCAGCAATAGGGCAGGTTGGGGTAACACCTGTGATTTGGAAGTTTTCAGGCAAACGGGTAACTTTATCACCGTGGCTCATCCATACGTCAAGTTTTGGTGTAGAAGCGGTCAGATCATCATTTAATTTTGCAAATAAGCTGTCTGTTGCTTTTAATTCCACTGAAGCATAACCAAATTCACGATGATCAGATGTTTCAGTTAAACCGCCTAATTGCATTGCCATTGTTTGCATTCCGTAGCAGATACCAAGCACAGGAACGCCAGCGTTGAACACATATTCAGGTGCTCGCGGGCTATTTTCTTCTGTGGTACTTTCAGGGCCACCTGAAAGAATAATCCCTGTTGGGCTAAATTCACGGATTTGTTCTTCCGTCACGTCCCAAGCCCAAAGTTCAGAATATACGCCAATATCACGAATACGACGTGCGATAAGTTGAGTATATTGTGAACCGAAGTCCAAAATTAAGATTTTGTGTTTATGAATGTTTGTCATTGTTTTTTCTCTGTGATGTAAATAGATTGAAATAAAATAATTAACTAATCGGCTTTACTCTTGAGTGAGCCTAAATAAATTGCAAAAAGGGTGAGTATAGCCCCACACCATTGCAATGAACTAATTTGTTTTTCTAACAGCGTACTATCAATCACTAACGCTGCAACAGGTTCGCTGAGTAATAATAAACCTGTTAAACTTAAGCTAAGTTTAGGGATTGAGTAGGCAATTAGCCCCCAAGCAATACATTGCATTACTACTCCGTATATTAAGACCAGCCCAATGTCAGATACGGTTTTGGGATATAAGGTATCACTATTAAAATAGAGTGATGGAAGTATTAGCACAAATGCACCACTTAAACTGATTAACCACATCATTGGGAAAATCGAGATAGTTTCTTCTTTATGAGCTTGTCTAATGGTTGCCATTGAGCCTGCTAGGCAAGCCCCTGATAATAAGCCAATAAAAATACCGTAAGCACCATCAATATTATGGGTTAATTCAGGGCTTGCTATAAGTATTACGCCAACAACTGCAATAAATAAGCTCAATAATTGTAATTTTGTTTGTTTTTCATTGAAGAAAATCCAAGCAATTCCTGCTAGGAAAAATACCTGCAAGCTATTTAATAATGTTGAAATACCAGGGCCAACAGCATAAATGCTTTCGTGCCAAAATGCTAAATCAAACGCAAGCAATATACCCGAAAATACAGCCCACATAATTGCTTTGGGGTTTTTAGGTAAATGCTTACGATAAATCTTCATCAGTACCCAGAAAATCCCCGTTGCAATAAGTAATCGCCAAAAGGCAATGGCATAAGCACCAACAGGCACAAATTTAACAATAAGGCTTCCAAGCCCAAATAATATACAACCAATAATCAATAAGACGGCTGATTGGTTATGGTTTTTCATTGATGTGTACTCCTATAATACATATAAAGAGAACTGCAAAAAATTTTAGTTATCCTACCGCTTGTTAAACCATTCAACATAATCAAACTGATCGTAATAACGTTTGCCGTTTAAACCTGTGTATTCAAATAAATCTCCCACCTGTGTTTGTTGCTCAAAGCCTTTGATATAAAAGGCACTTTGTAACTCTGGGTAAGGTTTGTGAGTAAAAACGATTTTGTGTTTAAAAGGTAAATTATCAAATTCGACTAAGTCTTGATAAGTACAACCATCACGCTCGGTCATTATAATGAATAATTGTGCTAAATTCATTCGTTGCGTGCGTTGTTGCCATTTATTTTTTGCTTCATCAGCAGAACTATAATGCATAAAATGGATAGTGAGATCATCTAATTTCGCAACAGGGTAACGCTTTTCTGTTTCAATAAAGATTAAAGATTGCTGTTGATAATATTCAATATTTTTGAGATAGCGAATAAAGTCCGTTGGGGTAAGAAATAAATTCACAAAAGGCGAATTAAAACGCAGGTTTAGATCGTGCAATATAAACGCTCCTGTGCAATTACTGGATATGACAGTAAAGTCGCGGTTTAATAGGCGTTTTTGGTTGCGATAATTCACAATCTTTCTGATATAACTATTTAATTTATCTGTAACTCGTTTTATTTGTCGCATTTTATTTCCAATATAAGCGGTAAGATTTGCTAATTTTTTTGCATATATTAAAAGCCTGAGAACATTTCTATCTCTTGTATAGATATAAAAAAACTTCCCCTACATAAAATAGGGGAAGTATTTGTTAAGAGTAATTAGCTCATTCGGTAGTTTGGTGCTTCTTTGGTAATAGTCACATCGTGAACGTGACTTTCTTTAATACCAGCACCACTAATGCGGACAAATTGTGCTTTTGTGCGTAAATCATCAATCGTTGGACAGCCTGTTAAACCCATACAAGAGCGTAAACCACCCATTTGTTGATGAATAATTTCTTTTAAGAAACCTTTGTATGGAATACGACCTTCAATACCTTCAGGTACTAATTTATCTGCTGCGTTATCAGATTGGAAATAACGGTCTGATGAGCCTTTTGACATTGCACCGAGTGACCCCATTCCACGATAAGATTTGAATGCACGACCTTGATAAAGTTCGATTTCACCCGGTGCTTCTTCTGTGCCTGCAAACATTGAACCTACCATTACACAACTTGCACCTGCTGCAATCGCTTTCGCAATATCGCCAGAGTAACGAATACCACCATCAGCAATCACAGGAATACCACGATCTTTTAATGCAGCTGCCGCATCTGCAATAGCGGTAATTTGTGGAACACCGACCCCTGTAACAATACGCGTTGTACAGATTGAGCCAGGCCCAATACCCACTTTCACCGCACTTGCACCAGCGTCAGCAAGTGCAATAGCACCTTCGGCTGTTGCTACGTTACCTGCTACGATGGGTAGGTTTGGATATTTCGCACGAGTTTCACGCACACGTTGTAGCACACCTTCTGAATGACCGTGAGAAGAGTCGATTAACAGCACATCTACGCCAGCTTTAACAAGGGCTTCAATACGTTCTTCATTGCCTGGGCCTGCACCAACAGCCGCCCCAACACGCAAGCGACCAAATTCATCTTTACACGCATTCGGTTTGCTTTCCGCTTTTTGATAATCTTTTAAGGTGATCATTCCTTTTAGTTTAAAATTATCATCAACAACGAGTACTTTCTCAACACGATGCTCGTGCATTAAATGGAAAATTTCTTCACGCGTTGCATTTTCTTTAACGGTAACTAAACGATCTTTAGGCGTCATAAAATCAGCAACGGTTTTATTTAAGTCAGAAACAAAACGAGTATCACGTCCTGTAATAATACCCACTAAATTGCCATTAGCATCAACCACTGGATAGCCTGCAAAGCCATTTTTCTTCACAATTTCAGCTAATTCTGCAAGGGTAACATCAGGAGAAACAGTAACAGGCTCAGATACAATTCCACTTTCAAATTTTTTCACTTTGCGTACGCGATCTGCTTGGCGTTCAATCGTCATATTCTTATGAATAAAACCAATACCCCCTTCTTGAGCAAGAGAGATAGCTAATTTAGTTTCAGTTACAGTATCCATTGCCGCAGAAAGCATCGGAATATTTAAACGAATTTCTTTGGTAAGTTGAGTTGAAAGGTTTGCGGTATTAGGTAACACAGTAGAGTGTGCTGGGACAAGTAAAACATCATCAAATGTTAGTGCTTCTTGTTTGATTCGTAGCATTGCAATAGTTCCTTAAATAGAGATTTTAAAATTAAACTGGAAAAATTGCGGGCGGATTATACAGAGGTTAGCGTAATTTGTAAATTTACAAGCGGTGAGTTTTTTATGAATTTTTGCATAAATTTTAATGGGTTGATAAGACTTTAGAATGTTCGTGTAATAATATATCTAAGATTCATTGCTTAATATAGCAATATTTTGTTATATAATAGTTAAATCAATAATTCTTATAATAAGGACCTATATGCAATTTATCAACATCGCCAATGAAGGCGTTAAAAATTTATCTCCGTACCAAGCTGGAAAACCGATTGAAGAACTAGAACGTGAGCTTGGTATTTCTAATATTATTAAATTAGCGTCAAACGAAAACCCATTCGGCTTCCCAGAAAGTGCCAAGCAGGCAATTCAAGCACAATTAGCAGATTTAACTCGCTATCCTGATGCAAATGGCTATTACCTTAAAGACGTCATTGCAAAAAAATTTGGTGTTGAACTAAATCAAATTACCTTAGGGAATGGCTCAAATGACTTGTTAGAGTTAATCGCACATACTTTTGCGACAGAGCAAGATGAAATTATCTTTTCACAATATGCGTTTATTGTTTATCCGTTAGTTGCTCAAGCGATCAACGCAAGATCAGTTGTGATCCCTGCTAAAGATTATGGACACGATTTAGATGCCTTTGTTGCGGCTATTACGCCTAAAACAAAATTGATTTATGTGGCAAATCCTAATAATCCTACGGGGACATTTTTAACACATCAACAAATTGCAGAATTTTTAGCAAAAGTACCCGAAAATGTGATTGTTGTCCTTGATGAAGCCTACACAGAATTTACACACCCAGATGAGCGGGTAGATTCATTCAAACTTTTACAACAACATTCAAATTTAGTAATTTGTCGTACTTTATCCAAGGCTTATGGTTTAGCTGGGTTACGCATTGGTTATGCAGTCTCAAATAATGAAATTGCAGACTTATTTAATCGTGTTCGCCAACCGTTTAACTGTAATAGTTTAGCGTTGGCAGCAGCGATTGCGGTAATGCAAGATGATGCGTTTGTGGCACAAGTAGCGGAAAATAACCGTATTGAAATGGCTCGCTATGAACAATTTTTCCAACAAAATGGTTTGGAATATATTCGTTCTAAAGGTAATTTTATTACGGTTGATCTGAAACAACCAGCAGCCCCTATTTATGAGAAATTACTTCATCAAGGTGTCATCGTACGCCCTATTGCTGGGTACGGAATGCCAAATCATTTACGTATTAGCATTGGTTTACCTGAAGAGAATGATCGTTTCTTTGATGCACTTCTCAAGGTATTAAACTAATTAACAAGCGGTAAGATTGCCACTCTTTTTTGCAAATTTTTGTACGAATCTTACCGCTTACCAAATCAATTTATCACTCGGAATTTCTATGCAAACATTAACATTAAACCCAATCAGTCGGGTGGAAGGCGAAATCAATTTGCCTGGTTCAAAAAGTTTATCTAATCGAGCCTTATTATTAGCAGCTCTTGCTGAAGGCACAACAAAAGTCACTAATTTATTAGATAGTGATGATATTCGTCATATGCTCAATGCGTTAAAACAACTTGGTGTAAATTACCAACTTTCAGATGATAAAACTATTTGTGAAGTGACAGGTGTTGGTGGTGCATTTGAGTGGCAAAATGGGTTAGCTTTATTTTTAGGCAATGCAGGCACTGCAATGCGTCCATTAACCGCAGCACTTTGTTTAAAAGGCAAAAATGAAAGTGAAGTGATTTTAACGGGCGAACCAAGAATGAAAGAACGTCCAATTTTGCACCTAGTTGATGCGTTACGTCAGCTTGGGGCGAATATCACTTATTTAGAAAATGAAGGATATCCGCCAATCGCTATTCGTAATACAGGATTAAAAGGCAATTACGTTAAAATAGATGGTTCAATTTCATCACAATTTTTAACTGCATTGCTAATGGCAGCACCTTTAGCCGAAAATGATATGACGATTGAGATTATTGGTGATCTGGTTTCAAAACCTTATATTGATATTACTTTAGCGATGATGCGTGATTTTGGCGTGACAGTGTCTCATCAAAACTATCAATTATTTTCAGTCAAAGGTCAGCAAAAATATCATTCCCCACAGCAATATTTAGTGGAGGGCGATGCGTCTTCGGCATCTTATTTTTTAGCTACTGGAGCGATTAAGGGTAAGGTAAAAGTAACAGGAATTGGTAAAAATTCTATTCAAGGTGACCGCTTGTTTGCTGATGTGCTTGAAAAAATGGGGGCGAAAATTACTTGGGGTGATGATTTTATCCAAGCTGAACAAGGTGATCTAAAAGGCATTGATATGGATATGAACCATATTCCCGATGCGGCAATGACAATCGCAACTACAGCATTATTTGCTCAAGGCGAAACGGTTATTCGTAATATTTATAACTGGCGTGTTAAAGAAACAGATAGACTAACCGCAATGGCAACAGAACTACGCAAAGTGGGTGCAGAAGTGGAAGAAGGCGAAGATTTTATTCGCATTCAACCTCTTGCATTAGCGGATTTTAAACACGCAGAAATTGAAACTTATAATGATCATAGAATGGCAATGTGCTTTGCATTGATTGCATTATCCAATACACCAGTTACTATTTTAGATCCGAAATGTACCGCTAAAACTTTCCCTACTTTCTTTGAGGAATTTGAGAAAGTCAGCGTTATTGCATAGTTCTGCTTTTCTCTTATTTTAGAATATTAGGTGGGTTTTAAGCCCACTTAATAATTTTGACTTCTCAATTTTTTCTAAATGATTTTTCAAATTTGCGATCTGCTTCAAATTTTAAACTGTAAGAGTATGATAGTATTCAACACAGTTAAATGTCATACAGCAAGGAGCTTATTATGTACAAACATATTTTGGTTGCCGTTGATCTTTCTGAAGAAAGTCTTGTATTACTTCGTAAAGGTGCAAAACTCGCAGAAAAATGTGGTGCTAAACTGTCGTTAATTCACGTGGACGTGAATTTCTCAGACCTTTACACAGGCTTAATTGATATCAATATGTCATCAGTGCAAGACTCTGTATCAGAAGAAACACTCAAAGCCTTAGAAGAATTAGCACACAAAGTCGAATATCCTGTAACAGAGCGTTTAAATGGTAGCGGAGATTTCAGTCAGGTATTGGAAGATGCCGTAGAAAAATATAATGTTGATCTCCTTGTTACGGGACACCATCAAGACTTTTGGAGTAAATTTATGTCTTCAACTCGTCAGGTGATGAATAATGTATCCGTAGATATGTTAGTTGTGCCATTGGCAAGTGAGTAATAAAATTTAACCGCTTGTGATAAAGACAAGCGGTTAGTTTTGATAAATTTTTTACTTCTGTGTCGATAACCTAGCACAGTATCTAAAAAAATGTGTAGAATAGGCAGGTTACTGTTAGAAACAGAATTTTATACAATTTTTTATATATTAGAGTATTGAAATGAAAACGACTTCAGAGATTAGACAATCCTTCTTAGAATTTTTCCAAAGTAAAGGACATACTATTGTACCAAGCAGTTCGCTTGTTCCCGAAAACGATCCAACATTATTATTTACTAATGCTGGAATGAACCAGTTCAAAGATGTATTCCTAGGTTTAGATAAACGTAGTTATAGTCGAGCGACTAGCTCGCAACGTTGTGTGCGTGCAGGTGGTAAACATAATGATTTAGAGAACGTAGGCTATACCGCTCGTCATCATACTTTTTTTGAAATGCTAGGTAACTTTAGCTTTGGTGATTATTTTAAACAGGATGCGATTGCATTTGCTTGGGAATATTTAACATCACCACAATGGCTTGGCTTACCAAAAGAAAAGTTATGGGTAACCGTATATGAAACCGATGATGAAGCCTACGATATTTGGAACAAAGAAATCGGTGTGCCAGCAGAACGTATTGTTCGTATTGGCGATAACAAGGGTGCACCTTATGCATCGGATAATTTCTGGCAAATGGGTGATACTGGTCCTTGTGGACCTTGTACTGAAATTTTCTATGACCACGGCGATCATATTTGGGGAGGTCCACCAGGTTCAGCTGAAGAAGATGGCGATCGCTATATCGAAATTTGGAACGTAGTATTTATGCAATTTAACCGTCAGGCTGACGGCACAATGGAAAAATTACCAAAACCATCGGTTGATACAGGAATGGGGTTAGAGCGTATTAGTGCTGTGTTACAACACGTAAACTCTAACTACGAAATTGATATTTTCCAAACGCTGATTAAAGAGATTGCAACTTTATTAAATGTTCAAGATCTTGATAATAAATCATTACGTGTTATCGCAGATCATATCCGTTCTTGTGCTTATTTAATCGCTGATGGTGTTGTTCCATCAAATGAAGGTCGTGGCTATGTGCTTCGCCGTATTATTCGTCGAGCAGTGCGACACGGTAATATTCTAGGTGCAAAATCCGCTTTCTTTTATAAACTAGTACCTACTTTAGCAAAAGCGATGGGGCAAGCAGGTGAAATCATTACGCAAAAACAAGCACATATTGAGAAAGCCTTAAAAGCAGAAGAAGAACAGTTTGCTCGTACTTTAGAACGTGGTTTAACGTTGCTAGAAGATGCTTTAGCGAAAGTACAAAATAACCAACTGTCAGGCGAGGTTGCTTTCAAACTTTATGATACCTACGGTTTCCCATTGGATTTAACCGCTGATGTTTGTCGTGAACGTGATATTACTATTGATGAAGCTGGATTTGAAAAAGAAATGCAGGCTCAGCGTGCAAGGGCACAAGCAAGTAGTAATTTTGGTACAGACTATAATAATGTAATTAAGGTTGATGGCTCGACTATTTTTAAAGGTTATGACGTCACAGAAACAGATGCAACAGTTGTTGGCTTATTCAGTAATGGTAAAGCCGTAGAGCGTATTGATTCTGGCGAAAATGCAGTGATTATTTTAGATCAAACCGCATTTTATGGTGAATCGGGTGGGCAAGTTGGCGATAGCGGTCAGATTTCATCAGAAACTTGCAATTTTGATGTTAAAGATACGCAGAAATATGGACAGGTATTTGGACATATTGGTCAATTAACGTCAGGTTCATTATCAATTGGTGATAAGGTTTCTGCTCAAGTAGAGACGACACGTCGTCACGCAATTACACTCAACCATAGTGCAACTCACTTACTTCATTCAGCATTACGTCAAGTCTTGGGTGACCATGTTGCTCAAAAAGGCTCTTTGGTGTCAGAAAATACTTTACGTTTTGACTTTTCTCAGCCAGAAGCAATTGCTAAAACAGATTTAGAAGAGATTGAACGTATCATTAACCGCAAAATTCGTGAAAATAATACTGTAACTACTCAAGTAATGGACTTGGAAGCAGCTAAACAAAAAGGTGCAATGGCATTATTTGGCGAGAAATATGGTGATCAAGTTCGTGTTGTTGATATGGGCGAATTTTCTATTGAACTCTGTGGTGGTACACACGTTAAACAAACAGGCGATATAGGTTTATTCAAATTTATCTCTGAAGGTGCTGTGGCGGCAGGGGTTCGCCGTGTGGAAGCGGTTACAGGTGAAAATGCGATCGATTTATTACACCAACAGCAACAGATTTTGAACCAAAGTAGCGAATTGTTAAAAGCAGATAGCCATACTTTAGTAGAAAAAATCCAGCAATTACAAGAGAAGAGTAAGAAAGTTGAAAAAGAACTACAACAACTGAAAGAAAAACTTGCGTCTCAAGCAGGTGGTGAATTAGCCAAACAAGCTCAACAAATCAATGGCGTAAATGTTTTAGTTCAACAACTCGACAATGTAGATGCAAAAGCATTAAGAACAATGGTTGATGATTTAAAAAATCAATTAGGTTCAGCTGTCATTGCGTTTGTAACACATTCTGAAGGCAAGGTGAATTTAATTGTCGGAGTAACTAACAATTTAACCTCAAAAATTAATGCTGGGGAATTGGTTGGTTTAATGGCAAAAGAAGTTGGTGGTAAAGGGGGCGGTAGAGCCGATATGGCTATGGCTGGTGGTAGCCAACCTGAACATATCAATAATGCCTTAACTCTTGCTACAAACTGGATTCAAGCAAAACTTTAATAATAAAAATGCAAGGTAAATGAAATTACCTTGCTGATACAAATTAAAAGGAGATAGTTATGCTGATCTTAACGCGTAAAATAGGAGAAAGTTTATTAATTGGTGATGATGTTGAAATCACTGTATTAAGTGTTCGCGGTAGTCAAGTTAAATTAGGAGTTAAAGCACCTAAAGAAATTTCTGTTCACCGTGAAGAAATCTATCAGCGGATCAAAGCATTAGCAGAAGAAACTGCCGAAGATACGAAATAACGTATTATATAAAACTCATATTTTCATATAAGGAAATCATTATGGAAAAATTAACTTGCTTTAAAGCCTATGACATTCGAGGACAATTAGGTAGTGAACTCAATGTTGATATTGCTTATCGTATTGGTCGTGCATTTGGTCAATTTTTAAAACCAAAGAATATTGTTGTAGGTGGCGATGTTCGTTTAACCAGTAATGAGCTCAAAAGTGCCGTAACGAATGGTCTATTAGACTCAGGTGTTGATGTCATTGATTTAGGACAAACAGGTACAGAAGAAGTTTATTTTGCTACATCATTTTTAAAAGCAGATGGTGGGATTGAAGTCACCGCAAGTCACAACCCAATGGATTATAATGGAATGAAATTGGTTCGTGCTGGTTCTCGCCCTATTAGTGCCGAAAGTGGCTTAGCGGATATCCAACGTCTTGCTGAAGAAAATAATTTTCCACCAGTGACTCAACGTGGTACTTATACACAAAAAAGCGTTTTAGGTGAATATGTAGAACATTTGCTCTCTTATATTGATATTAAAAAACTTACACCGAAAACATTAGTTATCAATTCAGGTAATGGTGCTGCAGGTAAGGTTATTGATGCAATTGAATCACAATTCAAGGCAAATAATGTTCCTGTTAAATTTATCAAAGTACACAATAATCCAGATGGTAACTTCCCAAATGGAATTCCTAATCCGATTTTACACGAAAATCGACAAGACTCTATTGATGCAGTCTTAGAGAATAAAGCAGATATGGGTGTTGCTTTTGATGGTGATTTTGACCGCTGTTTCTTATTTGATGAAAAAGCAGGCTTTATTGAAGGTTATTATGTGGTAGGGTTACTTTCTCAAGCGTTCTTACAAAAAAATCCAGGGGCTAAGATTATTTATGATCCTCGCCTAATTTGGAATACAGAAGAGCTTGTAAAAGAAAGTGGTGGTGAAGCAGTAATGTCTAAATCAGGCCACTCATTCATTAAAGAGAAAATGCGTGAAGTTGATGCTATTTACGGTGGAGAGATGAGTGCTCATCACTATTTCCGCGATTTCTTCTATTGCGATAGTGGTATGATTCCTTGGTTATTAACCTTAGAATTACTTTGTACCACAGGAAAAACTTTAAGTGAATTAGTCGGCGAACGCTTAGATAAATACCCATCACCAGGTGAAATCAACAGTAAATTAGCTGATGCTAAAGTCGCAATTGAACGTGTATTAAATGCTTATAAAGAAAATGCAAAATCTGTCGAAACACTAGATGGAATTAGTGTAGAATTTGAAAACTGGCGTTTTAATTTAAGAAGCTCAAATACTGAGCCAGTTGTTCGCCTAAACCTTGAAACAAAAGGTGATAAAGCATTGATGCAACAAAAAACAGATGAAGTATTAGCATTACTTCGTCAATAGTTGCAAAATTTTTTAACCAAGAAACCGCTTACGTTGGTAGGCGGTTGATTATTTTTTTATTATAAGGGTTTCCAATGAAAGTAATTATTCCTGTTGCAGGGTTAGGTACTCGAATGCTTCCGGCAACTAAAGCAATTCCAAAAGAGATGCTGACAATTGCAGATAAACCATTGATTCAATATATCGTTAATGAATGTGTTGCTGCAGGAATTAAAGAGATTGTCCTTGTTACTCATTCATCTAAAAATGCTATCGAAAACCATTTTGATACCTCTTTTGAATTAGAAACAATGCTTGAGAAACGTGTTAAACGTCAGTTATTAGATGAAGTTCGTTCTATTGTACCTAAAGATGTTACTATTATGCACGTTCGCCAAGGGCAAGCAAAAGGCTTAGGACACGCAGTGTTATGTGGACGAGCATTAGTAGGAAATGAGCCATTTGCAGTTGTTTTACCTGATGTGTTATTAGCAGATTTTACAGCAGATCAGAAATCTGAAAACTTATCTGCAATGATTGCTCGATTTAAAGAGACTGGAAATAGCCAAATTATGGTTGCTCCAGTGGCGAAAGAAGATGTTAGTAGCTATGGTGTAGTGGATTGTCAAGGTGCAGAACTACAGCCAGCGGGTACGGCTAAAATTGTCAATATTATCGAAAAGCCTGCGGTAGAAGATGCTCCGTCTAATTTCGCTGTTGTAGGACGTTATGTATTTTCTGCAGAAATTTGGGATCTTCTTGCTAAAACCCCGATTGGTGTGGGTGATGAAATTCAATTAACAGATGCAATTGATATGTTAATTGAACAACAAGATGTGGAAGCATTCCATATGACAGGTAAAACATTTGATTGTGGTGATAAACTGGGCTATATGGAAGCTTTCGTAGAATATAGTTTAAATCACGATAAATTTGGACAAGCATTTAAAGATTATCTAAAAAAATTAGCAAAATCTTTATAAATTTATAAAAAGACGCATTTAGCGTCTCAGATTATTGACAAAGTCTTTTTTCATTCGGACGCCAGCGTGGCGTCCCTACAAGGAAAGTTATAACCAATTGAAAAATAACATATTTTATTTTTGTTGTGTAGGGACGCCACGCTGGCGTCCGTTTATTGAATACAACAAATTGAGGTTTGTCATCAATCTATGGTGGGCTAAAGCCCACCCT
>NZ_LEKM01000141.1 GCF_009761375.1 Ursidibacter arcticus
CAGACTGATGACAAACCCCAATTTGTTGTATCCAATTAACGGACGCCAGCGTGGCGTCCCTACATAACAAAATAAAATCTGTTATTTTTCAATTAGTTATAACTTTCCTTGTAGGGACGCCACGCTGGCGTCCGAATGAAAAAAGACTTTGTCAATAATCTGAGGTGGACTTTAGTCCACCATTTTGTAACTAATTATGTTAATAAGCGCCGTTCTTTTTCCATACAACTTTAAAGGTTTTGCATAAAATGGCAATATCGTTCCATAAAGACCAATTTTTCACATACCAAGAATCAAAGTAAACTCTAGTATCATAATCAATATTATTACGCCCACTAATTTGCCACAAACCTGTCATACCTGGTTTCGCCATTAGATAATAATCCACATCATCTTTATATCTGGATAATTCTTCTTCAACAATCGGACGTGGACCTACTAGGCTCATTTGCCCTATAAGCACATTAAATAATTGAGGTAACTCATCTAAACTTGTCTTCCTTAAGAATCTACCAATTGAGGTTATTCTAGGATCATTCTTTAATTTAAAATCCTTCTCCCATTCTATTTTTGCTTCAGGACTATTTTTAAGTAATTCAGATAAAACTTTATCTGAGTTAATAACCATTGAACGAAATTTAAAACATTCGAATGGTCTACCATTTTTTCCAATTCTAGTATGTTTATAAATTACATTCCCACCATCTTGTGACACTCTACAATAAATATAGATAAGCAGTGGAGATAATAATAAAATTAACAATAACGAACAGAAGATATCCATTATCCTTTTAATTAATCGTGATGATCTCTTAGCAAGGTTATTATTGATTCTTAATAAAATAACATCATAACTAAAAATAAAAGACATATCTGTACTATAAAGGGGTAATCCTCTTAGTGTAGGAATAACAGAGACTGAACGATAGAATTTCTTAGATAACGTTCTTAACCAACCATCTCTTTGTATATTTTGTTCATCTTCTAATGCTAAAATAAATTGATCTGACTTATTAGTTACTAATTCCCAAATACTTTGACGAGTTTCTTTTATAATAGGAATGCCTAATTTTGTTATTTCATCAATCGGACTATCTGCAATAAAATATTTAATTTTGAAACCTAAATAAGTTTCACTACTCAGTGCTTTATAGGCATCTAGGGCATTACTGCCACCACCAATAATAACTGTATTCTTTAAATACAACCCTAATTTAATTAATAATTTCTTTAATAATATCCGACCTAAAGGAACAATAATCAAAGCGATACTCCACGTTATTACCCACAAGTAACGAGAGAAATAGAGTTTGGAGAATGCTAAACAGGCGAGATCAACAATAGAAATAATAATTAACGTTCTTAGAATTTCTTTTAATTCAAACCAAAATGGTTTGCGATATGTATAATGTCTAAGTCTTATCCAATACCATATTATACAGACAATACTTAATGATAGGTGTAGCAAACCTCGCTCAAAGAGCTGATCCTCTGGTAGATATCTATTCAGATCACCAGTTACCCCATCTAATATTAAAATTGATATTGGGAGTGAAAGTAAACATAAGAAAAGATCACTAATAGCTAGAATATATTTACACAATAATTGGTTATTCATTTTGATTTACCTATTAATTTTCTTTTTAAAAAGTGGAATATTTTCTTTCCCCAATTTTCTCTTTCTATATTAACAACATTAACTTCTTTTATAGAAATATTATTTCTTAATATCCATATATTAAATAGTCTTTCTGCAATAAATCCGAAAACTCTTTTTTGATATATATCATATGAAGTAATGTCAATTTTATTTTCCAACTCAAACAATATAGGGAATAACCACTCACAATAAGCTTGTGTATTTTCTTTATTCATAACAAACATATTATAGAGATGTAGTTTCTTTCCATTCATTACAATATCGAAGTAAGGGAGATAACTAGAATGCTTTTCCGCAATAAGCTCTCTTGTTATCTCAATATCTTTAATAAAATGGGCGTTTTTGTAATGGCTATATATTGTTTCTATATAATAATTTCTCTTTTTAGGAACAATACAATCATAATTCTTTAGATGAGAGATTAATTCATTGTCAGAAGCTATTTTTATACCGTTGAAACTAATTTCCTTTCCTTTAAAATATCGGCGATAATGAACCAACCCGATGTAATAATCTACATCATCAAAAAAATGATTCTTCCAAGCCCAATACAATGCAGTTAATTCACAAAATGATGGGTTCTTAATTGAAATATTATCTCCTGTATTATCACTTAGAATATCTAATTTATCGTTTCGCAAATCACTACCAACATAAATCGGCTGATAGTAACGTTCTAAAGGAAATTGATATGCTTTATGTGTTGCAATGATAATTTTAACTTCATTCATATATTATAAATATTCTCTATGATGCGAAAAATCACCTTTTACACCATGCCAGATACCTTTTAACCCAATTTTTAATTTAGATAAATTAGGTTTAGTAAATAGGAAAAACCAACAAAGTTTAATTATAAAAAGTATAGCTATAACGCTGCCTTTATAATCAACGAGATTTCTAAAATTATTACGAGACATACAATAAAGTTTTAATTTTGAATCTGTATCATTAAATTTCATTAAATTGAAAAACATCGGTGTACCTAATGTTAATTCTTTTGGATGAAAGAAAATAGATTCTACAACAGTAAAAATTTTATAGCCTTCTTTTTTAGCACGCCAAGTATATTCCATATCATCTCCCCAAATAAAATATTCTTTTTTGGGTAATCCTATTTTTGACACCATTTCTCTCGAGAATAAAATACCATTAAATGGCATTACAATATCAGGAATGATATTACTTATAGTATTTTTATTAACATCATCTATTGTTGATAATATTGTGCTACTTTTAGGTAAACGTAGTGTAAATGTGAGTTCATCACTATTATTAATATTTAAAACGAGTGGTCCAATATATACATCAGTATTTATATATGGTATTAATGCGGATAAACTATTTTTCGAAGGTTGTCCATCGTCATCCATTAGCCAAATATAGTCAAAATTACGCTGATATGCAAATTCAATACCAGCATAGAATCCGCCTGCACCGCCTTGATTCTCAGGTAGATTTATTATTGTAAGATGATCGTTATCACACCAACCATTTTCATTTAAGAAATCTATTGTGCCGTCTGAACTCGCATTATTCACCACAACAATATGATCTAATGGGTAAGTTTGATTTTGTAATGCATTTAAGCAATTTAATAATAATTCTTTGCGGTTATACGTTACCACAACTGCACAAATGGAGTTAGCCATAAACCTGATTCACAAAATTACGTTTATATTTAATGTGGCTTTGAATATTTTTTTCAGCATCTTTTCTATCCCAAATCTGTAATTCCCAAGGATAATAGAAGTTGCTAGAATTTTTAAAATAAATATGAATGCCAACATACTCATCTTTATCTCTCAAATACCAATTTTTTAATCCATACTTTTCGTGCCAAGAATCAATTAATTCCATTATTTTCTCAATATCTTCACTTGATACAATAATTCGAGCACCAAAAATATCATTTAAAATACTATTTACAGGATAACCTTCACTACGCTGTTTAAACCGCTCAATTTTGTCTAAAATAGATTCTGAGGCTTTTACACGATAAAAATAGGGAACATCATATAAATTCGCACGAAATAAATAATCATTGATTGACTCATGTAAATTTAAACGGTATGCCAATATATGCTCTGTAGGCACCTTTGCAAAGGTATGTTTCAGATTTACTTTCTCAATTTTTCCTGTTTCAAAATAATCTTGAGAAAAAGCCAAATGTAGTTTATTAATTTCTTCAATAAGACGCTCTATTTTCTCAATCATAGCTTATCTAACCTATAATAAAACCGCTTATAATCTAAATCACAAGCGGTCTAATTTTTATAAAAACTTACACATCCATATTCACGTAAAATGGCTTTAATATGTTACCGCTTTCAAGGGCTACCTTGACTGCATCTGCAACTTCAAGTGCTTCTTTAATGGTTACATCCATATCTAAATAACGATATGTCCCCAAACGCCCTACGAAAGTAACTTTTGTTTCTTGGTTTGCTTTTTCAACATACTGCTGCAATAAAGCTTTATCTTTTACCAAACGAATAGGGTAATACGGAATATCATTTACTTCGCATAAACGGCTGAATTCACGATAACAAATCGTCTTTTCGTGATTCTCCCAAGGGGCAAAATGTTTATGCTCTGAAATTCGTGTGTAAGGTACTTCTTCATCGCCATAGTTAATTACTGCATTACCTTGAAAATCACCTTCTGTACGGAATGCCTCAAAATCTAATGTGCGATAACCTAAGCGACCTAACTCAAAACCAAAATAGGCATCTAACGGCCCTGACCAGAAAATATGCTCAAACTCAGCTTTCATTGATTCTACAAACGGCGTATTTAAACGCACTTCAATATTTTCGTGCTTTAAAATATTTTCCACAATTACGGTATAGCCATCTCTCGGCATACCTTGGAATTTATGTGCAAAGTAATTATCGTCATAGTTAAAGCGTACTGGCAAACGTTTTAAAATGCTTGCTGGTAATTCTTTTGGCTCTACACCCCATTGCTTTTTAGTATAGCCGTAGAAAAATGCTTTATATAAATCTTTACCGACAAAACGCATTGCTTGTTCTTCAAAAGTTTGCGGATCAGTAATTGACATATCCGCTTGGCTTTCAATTAATGCTTTTGCCTCATTTGGTGAACAAGTTTTACCAAAGAACTGGTTAATCGTATGTAAGTTAATCGGTAACGAATAAACTGCACCTTGGCTAATCGTTTTCACTCGATTAACAAACGGCATCCATTCACCAAATTGATTTACATAATTCCATACACGTTCATTATCAGTATGGAAAATATGCGGTCCATAAACGTGAACCATTACATTAGTTTCAACATCACGTTCAGAGTGGCAGTTGCCTGCCAAATGATTACGTTGATCAATAACAGTTACTTGATAACCCTTCTCTGCAAGTTCACGAGCAATAACCGCATTTGAAAAGCCTGCACCGACTAGTAGAAATTTTTTCATCATAATACCTTAATAAATAGTTAGTCTTGTTTAAATTGTTTTTTCCAAAATTCTGTACTGGTAAGTTCATCATAAGATAATTGATATTCTTTTTTCAGATAGTCATAATCTTTATATAGCTTATATGCCACTTTCATATAACGAGCTAAGTAACGGAAGAATTTTCCTTTATCGTGTTCAAGAATAAAACCTTTTTGTGTTGGCCAATGAATATAAAGCACTTTGTTGTAACGATATATCTCTCGTAAATTACCACCATAACCTTTATTTTGCCATACGATTCCTTTTTTGAAGAAGAACTTAGGCAATAAATGGCCATTGAGTGTTGCCCAACGACAAATTTTATTAATTTTACTTTCATTAGGATTTCCCCAAATAACATTAGAAGAAATATTATTTGGAATATCAATGACTTTTTCTGCTGAAATAATCTTCTGAATTTCTGGACGTTTCTCCGACATACTCACATTTTGTTCCCAGAAAATTTTACCTTTGACGACATCTTCCATTGCAAGAATAGATGCCAAACCAGTTTCATATTGATAAGTAAGTAAATTTTTTAAACATAGCTTTGCTGTTATTTTCAATATATCAACAGCCTTACCTCCAACAAAGTTATGAAATTGATGCATTATGTGATATCGAGTATCTAAATAGTGGGGTAATGGACCATTTTTTAATGCGAAGTCTTCTTGCCACGAAGAAATACCATTTAATGATATAATATTAAAATCATGTACTAAGCTAAATCCAGAATCATCTCCTCTGACAAAGTATGGGAATGCATAATGTTTTACTTCTGACAATGGGAAAGCAAAGAACCACCAACCTCCATAATCAATATGTTCTTCTTGCTCATTTATCAACAATGAGTGAATATCTCTTAAATCTAGATTAGGCTTAATCGCACGACACATACCATCAAATTTTGCACCATTCTCAAATTGACGAAACATTTCGGATTCTCTTAGCATAGCTCCAGCAATGGCTGTTTTGGAATCTTTTGCATATTCTAGCAAAGCAATAGTTCTTTTAATTCCTTCAACTTCACAAGAAGCATCATCATCCATAAATAAACAATGAGTATAATTTCCAGATTCTTTTAAAGTCATTAGCCCCCTAGTGAAACCACCTGATCCCCCAAGATTTTCATTTGGAATAATGTTGACTTTGCTAATTTCTGGCAAATTCTGACTGTTATCTACAACATAAAGAGATACTTTATTACTAAAGTTAATATCCTCTAATAGTTCTTTTTTGAGGCGCTCTAATGCAGGTAATACATATTGTTGGCGATTAAAATGGGTAATGACTACACCTAGTAAAACAGTGTTTATAGGTTGTATTGGAGTATTATATGAAAAACTATAAATACTCCCTGATTCTACTGCCTCAAGTTCAAAGGCAAGCATTCCATCTTCTAAATCTTTCCAAAATTTAAGAGGTATAGTTACGGCTGTTAATTCGGAACTTTCTATAAATAATTCATCTAAAATCTTTGAACTAAAATGTAAACGCTTTAATAACCATGTTACCTTAAATTTTCCTTTAAATTGAATTGTAAATGATAAATTATCTATATTTGTGTGATTCTTCCATTTACCTATACTCACACTGTTAAAGTATGTGTCTGTACTTAACTTGCCCATCTTTTCAAATGAGATAAAAGCATCTTTTATATTTACAGAAGAAAATTGATTTAACCTAAAATATAAATCAACTTGCGTACAAAGTGAAAGTTTAGGATAGACACTACTTTGAATAATATGCATTTATTAATATCCTTTATAATTAATATTATGTAAAAATTCTTATTTAATTATTTAGCTATGGCTATGAATTTATGAAAACTCATACAAAGGCATGACATCTTCAGCTTTCCCACAAGCCCTTACTACACCCTTATCAATCCAAATAGCATTTTGGCAAAGCTCTTTTACTTGATCGATAGAATGTGAAACAAAGAGTAGCGTTGTACCACCTTCTAACATTTTCGCCATTCTTTGCTTACATTTCTCTTGGAAAGCGGCGTCACCTACTGCAAGCACTTCATCCACAATTAAGATATCGGGTTTTACAATAGTAGCAACGGCAAAGCCTAAGCGAGCAGACATTCCTGATGAAAAATTTTTTAGTGGCACATCAACGAAATCTTGTAATTCAGCAAATTCAATAATTTCATCAAAATGCTGTTGCATAAATGCTTTTTTATGCCCTAACAATGCTCCATTTAGAAAAATATTTTCTCTAGCGGTTAGTTCACCATCAAACCCTGCCCCAAGCTCAATTAAAGGGGCAATATTACCCTTAACGTCCACAGAGCCTTTGTAAGGTTTTAAAATACCGCATATTAGTTTGAGTAATGTGGATTTACCTGAGCCATTTTTACCAATTAACCCCCAAGATTCCCCTTTTCTTACTTCAAAATTAATATGTTGTAATGCTAAGAATTCTTGAAACATTAATTCGCCTTTGAGCATTTTAATCACATACTCTTTTAAGCCATTATAGTTTTCTGTTGCTTTATTAAATCTAACAGTTGCATCTGTTACTTTAATAACGACATCTTCTTTCATCATATATATAAAATAAACTCATTCTGTTTTTTATTAAAATAACAAGCACCTAAAATTAAAACAATAAATGCTAAACCACACCCCATTAAAATAGATTGTGTATTGGGAAATTGAGCATAAAGTACAATATCTCTAAATTGTTCTATATACCAATACATTGGGTTTGCTGTCTGATAAAGTGCTTGATATTCCTCAGGAATAATCGAGACAGGATAAAAAATGGGAGTTAAATACATCCACATTGAAACAAATACTCCCCATAAGTATTGTATATCTCTAAAAAAGACTGTTGCAGCAGCTAGAAATAAACTAATACCCAAAGAAAATATTAATAATTGTAGTAGTATTACTGGGAAGAAGAGCAAATTCCAAGAAAATGTTGCTCCTGTAAATAACATTACAAGTAATAATGCCCCTAAAGAAAATACTAAATTAACAACTGAGCTACCTACTTTAGATAGGGTAAAAATATACTTAGGTACATAAGTTTTCTTTAGTAATGAGGCGTTACCTGTGATAGAGCCGACAGACATATTAGTCGCTTCTACCATAAAATTAAAGATAACTTGCCCTGAAATAAGGTAAAGAGGGAAGTTTGGTATGTCGAATCTAAATAAATTAGAAAAAACAATGACTAAAACAACCATTAACATCAATGGATTCAAGATACTCCATAGATATCCTAAATAACTGCGTCTATATTTAAGTTTTACATCTCTGATGATTAATTGCTTTAACAATTCATCAAAAGCAAAGAGCTGTTTAAGGTTTACCATACTACCATCGCCCATTAAGCAAAGTTTATTATAAAAAATGGCTTTTAATTATACCTAAAAATTAGCATTCCACCAATGGATTAGTTTTACTCTCTAGTTGCCGTTCTAGTAGAATTATTAGATAATACCCAAATAACTATAAATTTTGATTTAGGACAAGAAAATGAGTGATATCGTTGTCCCACTGACATTCACTGATGCTGCGGCGAAAAAAGTGAAAAGTTTAATTGAAGGGGAAGAAAACCCAAATCTACGTTTACGCGTGTACATCACTGGTGGGGGATGTAGTGGATTTCAGTATGGATTTACTTTTGATGATCAAATCAATGATGGTGATTTGACTATCGAAAATCTAAGCGTAGGGCTAGTAGTCGATCCGATGAGCTTGCAATATTTAATCGGTGGTACTGTCGATTATGTAGAAGGGTTGGAAGGCTCGCGTTTTATCGTGAATAATCCGAATGCTAGCTCAACCTGTGGTTGTGGTTCTTCTTTTAGTATTTAAATAGCTCACACTAAACTAAAGGCAACTTCTAATATATAAATTAGAAATTGCCTTTTTAGTTTTCAGACAATTAGGTTATTTTGTTAGTGTTAAAACAACACTTTCGCCTTTTACAACTTCACCAGATAATTTTTGTAAGTTACTGATTTCATCCATATTTGAAATCACAACTGGTGTTAAAACTGATTTTGCTTTTGCTTCTAACAATGCTAAATCAAATTTAATAACAGGATCGCCAACTTTGACTTTTTGACCTTCTGTGGCGATACGAGTAAAGCCTTCACCTTTTAACTCTACGGTATCAATACCAAAGTGTACGAATAATTCGATACCTTCGTCAGATTCGATAGAAAATGCGTGGTTAGTTTCAAAAATTTTGCCGATTGTACCGTTTACAGGTGCTACAATTTCATCACCATTTGGGCGAATAGCAATACCATCACCGACAATCTTTTCAGAGAATACCACATCTGGCACATCTTCAATATTTACGATTTCACCTGAAAGCGGCGCGAAAATTTTTACTTCTTTTGATACTGCTTCTTTTTTTCCGCCAAAAAGTTTATCTAAAAAACCCATAATTCAAATCTCCATTACTAAATGAACAAAATTCTCATATATTTTATACGAGAATTTTGCATTTGTATCTAATTAGTTCAGCTTTTGATAAAAGGAATTCACTAATTGTTCAATATCTGCTGCTGTTGGTTGAGCAAGAGCCTCATCTGCTAGTGCTTTTGCGTCAGCAAAATTGATGCTACGCACGAGTTTCTTAACGTGCGGAACAGAAATTCCACTCATACTAAATTCATCTAACCCCATACCAAGCAATAATGCGGTAGCACGAACATCACCTGCTAACTCACCACACATACCCGTCCATTTTCCTTCTGCGTGAGAAGCATCAATCACCTGTTTGATCAGATTTAAGACCGATGGTGTCAATGGGTTATAAAGGTGTGCAATAATTTCATTACCACGATCTACCGCTAAGGTATATTGTGTTAAGTCATTTGTGCCGATACTGAAGAAATCAACTTCTTTCGCTAGATGGCGAGCATTTACGGCAGCCGATGGTGTTTCAACCATTACACCAATTTGAATATTTTCATCAAAGGCTTTACCTTCTGTACGAAGTTGCTCTTTTAAGTTTGCAATAATCCCTTTAAGCTCACGGATTTCTTCTACTGAAATGATCATCGGGAACATTACCGCAAGTTTACCAAATGCAGATGCACGCAATACTGCACGCAACTGAGTATCTAAAATTTCACGACGTACTAAACCAATACGCACCGCACGCCAGCCTAGGAACGGGTTCATCTCTTTTGGCAAATCGAGATATGGTAATTCTTTATCACCACCAATATCCATTGTACGAAGTACGACTAACTTTCCTTCCATCGCCTCTACAACTTCTTTGTATGCTTGGAATTGTTCTTCTTCTGTTGGTAAATGATCACGATCCATAAACAAGAACTCGGTACGGTATAAACCAACGCCTTCGCCACCATTGCGTAATACGCCATCGACATCACGAATAGTGCCGATATTCCCAACCACTTCAATACGATGACCATCTAAGGTTTCAGCAGGTAAATCTTTTAATTTGGCAAGTTCTGCTTTTTCCGCTGCTTCTTTTTCTTGTTGAGCTTTAAATTTCTCAACTTGCTCTGCTGACGGATTGATGTGAATTTCATTATTTGTAGCATCAAGAATGAGAAGATCGCCTGTTTTAACCAACGATGTAATGTTATTTGTTCCAACAATCGCAGGAAGCTCTAAAGAGCGAGCCATAATTGAAGTATGAGATGTACGTCCGCCAATATCAGTAATAAAGCCTAAAACTTTGTCTAAATTAAGTTGAGCGGTTTCAGAAGGGGTAAGGTCGTAAGCAATAAGAATTGATTCTTCTTGAATATCACCTAAATCAATAATATGCATTCCAAGAATGTTGCGTAACAAACGATTACCAATATCACGAATATCGCCAGCACGCTCTTTCAAGTATTCATCATCAATTTCTGCTAGCATAGAAGCTTGCATATCAATAATTTTACTTGTTGCCACATCAGCAGTAACCAAATGTTCTTCTACATAGCTTAAAATTTCTTCTTCAAGCTCTTCATCTTCTAAAATCATTAAATGACCTTCAAAGATAGCTTCTTTTTCTTCACCTAATGTACGGCGAGCTTTCTCTTTAATCGCAGTAAGCTGTGCTGCGGCTTTTTCACGACCTGCATAAAACTTTGCTTTTTCAGCATCTACTTGGTCGGCAGAAATTTTCTGCGTATTTAAGATAATTGGTTCTTCTTTTAAAACAAGTGCTTTACCAAAAACAACACCTGGGGAAGCGGCAATACCAGTAATCATAATTGAATCCTTGAGTATAAATTGAAAAATTGTGCATAGCACAAAACGACCCCATCGTTAATAATTACTTCATTTGAAGTAAGAATTAACGATAAAGTCGTCGATAAAATAACTATTATTCTAAGGTTGGAATTAAATCCACTAAGAAATCAACGGCTTTTTGCTCATCTTCGCCTTCGGCAGAGATAGTAATAACAGTGCCTTGTGTTAAGCCTAACGTTTGTAACTTAAATAAACTTTTTGCACTTGCACTTTTGCCACCTGAAGTGACAGTTACATCCGAAGCAAAGCCTTTTGCCGCTTTAACAAATTCTGCCGCAGGGCGAGTATGTAAGCCATTTGGTGCAATAATCGTAACGTCTTTTGAGTACATTTTCGTTTCCTCTTTTTAAATCAAATAGTTAAGTCATTTACGTCTATTTATAGAAATACAACGCTATAAAATGGTGCTTACTCTACTACAAAACGTACAGAAATACACGATAAAACAGGTCAAATAAGTGATAATTTACGAACTGATAGCATTTATTTTAAACAATAAAGAAATTCATTTGAGCCATCTCAAACTTTTGTGTTCGTTTTATTCAGAACAGAATTTAATCAGTAATTTTTCATTGCATTTCCCAGCAAAATCTTGTATTTATCCATACTTTACATTTCAAACACAACTATTAACTTTTTAGGAGCATAAAATGCAAAATGTCGGTTTCGTCGGATGGCGTGGTATGGTGGGTTCTGTTCTTATGGATCGTATGGTTCAAGAGAATGATTTTGCAAACATCAATCCAGTTTTCTTCACTACTTCACAAGCGGGTCAAAAAGCCCCTGTTTTTGCAAATAAAGATGCAGGTGAATTAAAAAATGCGTTTGATATCGAAGAATTAAAAAAATTAGATATTATCGTAACTTGCCAAGGTGGAGATTACACAAATGAAGTTTATCCAAAATTAAAAGCAACAGGCTGGAATGGGTACTGGATTGATGCAGCCTCCGCATTGCGTATGCAAGATGATGCGATTATCGTACTCGATCCTGTAAACCAACACGTTATTGATGAGGGTTTAAAAAATGGCATTAAAACCTTCGTTGGTGGTAACTGTACGGTTAGTTTAATGCTAATGGCAATCGGTGGCTTATTTGAACGTGACTTAGTTGAATGGGTTTCTGTTGCAACTTACCAGGCTGCGAGCGGTGCAGGTGCAAAAAATATGCGTGAATTACTTTCACAAATGGGCGTGTTAGAAGCATCAGTTAAAGCGGAATTAGCAGATCCTGCCTCTTCTATTTTAGAGATTGAACGCAAAGTCACTGCAGAAATGCGTGCAGACTCATTCCCAACAGACAATTTTGGTGCACCATTAGCAGGTAGTTTAATCCCTTGGATTGATAAACTATTGCCAGAAACAGGGCAAACCAAAGAAGAATGGAAAGGCTATGCAGAAACCAATAAAATTTTAGGTTTAAGTGCAAATCCAATCCCTGTTGATGGTTTATGTGTGCGTATTGGTGCATTACGTTGCCATAGCCAAGCATTTACCATTAAACTGAAAAAAGATTTACCACTGGCTGAAATTGAACAAATTATTGCAAGCCATAACGAATGGGTAAAAGTTATTTCAAACGACAAAGAAACCACATTACGCGAATTAACACCAGCGAAAGTAACTGGTACGCTAAGTGTTCCTGTTGGACGTTTACGCAAATTAGCAATGGGGCCTGAATATTTAGCAGCCTTTACCGTTGGTGACCAACTATTATGGGGTGCTGCGGAGCCTGTTCGCCGTATTCTCGTTCAATTAGTTAAGTAATTAACACAATCAAACAAGCGGTTGGTTTAGCAAACTATTTTACAAATTTAATAAGCTAACTGATCTGCACCCCAAAAGTTGGACTAAATAACCAACGAATTAAGGTGCAGATTTTTTATGACAACATTCAAGGTGTAACGGACAAAATGGTTGCTAAAAAGTGCGTTAAGAGCTTATGATATAAGGCTTTAACGTACTTTTTTTTGAAAATGAATAAAAAACTTGTCCTTTTTGCCAAAATCAGAATATAAAGAAGCACGGTACACAAAAATATCACTCAACGTTATAAATGTCATTGCTGTAATAAAACATTCACCTTTCAACATAAAATAAATCCTGCTGATATTTGGTTTGATTATTCGCAAGGAAAACAGACCTACAAAGAACTCGCTATTAAATATAAATGCTCCGTTAAAACTACGCCTGAACAAAACAAAGCCAACGCTTTGGCATTTTATGAAATGGCGTTTAATCAGCACAAGATAGCTGATGATGTGGAAAGTCAAGCTCATTTGCACAAGCGTTTTACGGTGGCAAGCCTGTCATTCGAATGACATAAGCGGTGAGATTTCTCTTAATTTTTGCAACTGCAAAATTTTAGGCAAATCTCACCGCTTACTTTCCCCTTACTCCCTAAAATCCTGCATCAAATCGTCCACCACTTCTTTGACCGAGCGAATGGCGTGGATATAAGTGATGCCATTGCCAACGGTGATGATGCCATTATCCAAATCGCCGTCTAACATTGCTTTTTTTAGGGCTTGTCCGCCATACATCTTTTGGGCAATCTCTTCACGGCTTGCCCCTTGTTCGTCCATTTTGACAAGTTCGGTAGAAAACGCCGTTGGGATAGAGCGGTAATACGCAGGCGTGGTGCGAAAAATCTGCAAATCACTGGCGGTGTGGCGGACAATCAACTCTTTGACACGCTGATCGGCTGGGCTTTCATGTGTCGCCAAAAATGCCGTACCCACATAAACCCCTTCTGCCCCCAAAGCAAAACTGGCTCGCACCCCACGCACATCGGCTATGCCCCCTGCCAACATCACAGGCACATTCACCGCATCAACAATGTGCGACACCACCGAAAACGAACCGATGATTTTTTCAGGCACCGTACCGCCTTCATCAAAGCCTGTGGCGACAATAATATCCGCCCCCAAGCGTTCGGCATTTTGGGCATCTTCGGGCGTGGCAGTCGCCCCACGAAAAATGACTTTGATGCCGTTTTGTTTGAGTTTAGCAATAATCGGCACCAAATCCACGCCGTCCACGCCATTGACCAGCACCGCCGCCACGCCTTCTTCAATCAGCATATCCACCATATCCATAATGCGACTAAAATCATAAGAAACAATCATCGGTGCGGCAAAAGGCTTATCGGTCAAGGTTTTGGTTTTGCGAACTTCTTGACGCATCCAGTCAATGATTTCGTCCATTGACGTAGGATTATGACGGCGACCTGCAAAAGGCCCAAGCATACCCAGTCCGCCTGCATTGCTCACAGCGGCGACAAATTCGGCATTGGTTACCCAGCTCATCGCCCCTTGAATAATGGGGTATTGAATGCCTAAAATCTCACAAATACGGTTTTGCATAGGTTTTACTCTGTGTTATTGAAATTGGGAGTATTATAATGTTTTCAAATTGGCAAAAGAATGGCTAAAAATGAGAAGTTGTTTTTTGTTTTTGGAAAGATAAAGCGAAAAAATTTTGTTTTCCGTAGTTTTTCTACGGCTTATTGTGCTAAAATATGATTATTTCATTTTGTCAAGACTTGACATCTCACTCATCTACCTATTTTGGTTATGGTGCTACTATGTTAAAAAAATTTACCGTCAGCAATTACCGTCAATTTAATGAACCGTTAGAATTTGATTTAACGGCAGGAGGTTATGCGTTTAATACCACTTGCGTACAGAACGATTTGGTAAAATTGGCGTTGATTTATGGGGAGAATGGGGCAGGAAAATCCAACTTGGGTTGGGCGATTTTTGATTTGGTTTCGCATTTGACAAATAATGAAAACAACCTATCAAAAGACAATTATTTGAATGCCTTATCAAAAGATAAATATGCTAAATTTAAATTTGAATTTGATTTTTTATATAGAGATAAAAATAAGAAAAGCGTATTTTATGAATATCAAAAAAATGAAAATGGGATTTTAATTTCTGAAAAATTAAGAATTGATAATGAATTAGTATTGGATTATCAATTAAACAATCCTTTTTTTACCAATTTATCAGGAACTGAGAGTTTAAATAAAAATATCAACCCATCTCAAAACCTATCTGCTGTCAAATATATTTATAGTAACAGTAGTTTAGATAAAAGAAACCCTAATAATGCGGTTTTTGTAAAGTTTATGGAATTTGTTAATCATATTTTATATTTTCGCAATGTTTTTTCTGGCAAAGATTATATTGGATATAAAGAAGGTCTGGATAATATTTCAGAAGATATTATTGCAAATAAAAACTTAAAAGACTTTCAGACTTTCTTAAATGAATGTGGTATTAACTATGAGCTGGTTACTGTCAAAAATTTCAACAAACAAAATATCGGCATAAAAATGGGAGATAAAGTACTTTCATTTTTTGATATTGTATCAACTGGCACATTAAGCTTAACATTTTTTTATTATTGGTGGCAAAGTATTAAAAAAAATAAAATCCCTTTATTATTTATAGATGAGTTTGATTGCTCCTACCATTTTGCGTTGTCTGAAAAGATTGTTGAAAAGTTAAAAGAATTACCTAACACACAGGTAATTTTAACCACACATAATACCAATTTATTGAGTAATGAACTCATTCGCCCTGATTGTGGATTTGTGATTGATGGCAAACAAATTAAATCTCTTAATAATTTAACCCAAAAAGAATTAAGAGAAGTGCATAATTTAGAAAAACTCTATCAGGCCGGACATTTTAATAATGAATGATACAGAAGTAATTTTATTGATTACAGAAGGGGAAAGGCTTGATATAAGAATATTAAATCAGGTAAAAAAGTCATTTCTACCTGAAAAGAGTGTTAAAATTTTTCCAATTTGTTTAAATATCTATAATCTTTATAAAAAAATGTCCCAATATGATGATTTTGGCACAGAGTTTATAGATATCTTTGTTGTAATCAAAGAAATAATACAAGAGCAAAATAGCAGTAATAATACAGAATTTTTGGCATTAAAGCGTAGCCAAATTAGTGAGATATTTTTATTTTTTGATTTTGATGGACATGACACATTAGTGAGTCAATACCCTAATTGTATTAATGAAATGTTTGAGTTATTCTCTGATGAGACTGAAAATGGAAAGCTGTATATCAATTATCCAATGGTAGAAAGCTATAAGCACCCAGTAAAAAATCAAATAGAAATAATAGATATTTTTAATAAAACTCACTATAAAACTTTTGTGGCTTCAATTTGTGATAAAAAGTTGGAGCAAATAAGCAAAATGGATAAAAATGCTTGGTTGGATTTATTTTTACCGCATTTAAAATCAAGTAACCATTTATTTTTTCATAAATTTGAATTACCAAAAAACTATGTTGAAACACAAGAAATATCGCAACTAGCCATTTACGAGAAACAAAAACAACAGCATATTGATCCTAATAAACAAGTGATGGTATTAAGTTCATTTTCTTGGTTTTTATTGGAATATTTAGGCGAACCACTATTTTTGGAGTGGCAAAACATTGACAATCAAGGATTAAGCCAATGAACCTAAACACCCTTCGCCTATTTGTCGCCATTATTCAACAAGGCAGTCTTTCCAAAGCGTCTGAACATACAGGCGTGCCGATTGCGACCATTAGCCGTCAGATTGCAAATTTAGAAAAAGAGCTAAATATTCAACTCTTTGACCGCCAAAAATCAGGCGTAAAACCCACCACACAAGGGCAACTGTTTTATGAACAGGTGCATCTGAACATTGACAATCTGCTACACATTGAACGCACCTTACACGACCACAAGCACGCATTATCAGGCGTGTTGCGTGTGTCTATGCCGATTGGGATTGACAGTATTTGGAATGTGCTGATGGCGTTTGGGCAACGTTATCCGAATGTCGCCATTCATTGCCAAGCCACCGAACGCACGATTGATTTGGTGGCTGATGGCATTGATGTGGCGTTTCGTATGGGGGAGCTGAAAACCGACAGCGTGATTGCCACGCCTGTGGCTTATGCTCGGGCTGTTTGGGTGGCAAGCCCTGAGCTTATTGCTAGGCTTGGCACACCGACCACGCCTGATGACTTATTGCATTATCCTTGTGCCAGCTTTGGCAAAAGTGGCGAGCAGTCTATCGCCTTTGAATGGCAGGACGGCAAATGCCAAGTGCCTTGTGTGTTTGTGTCTAATGACAATTCGGCGATTGTGCATTGGGCGAAAATGGGGCAAGCGGTGTGTCTGATGATGGATAACACCGCCCAATCTTTGATAGAACAAGGGCAAGCGGTGCAAGTGTTGGCTGATTACCCCAGTATCCGCTTTCCTATCAACGCCCTATATCTGGCTCACCGCCACCGCTCGGCAGTGGTCAAGTCGTTTATTGAGTTTGTTAAGGAAGTGGGTGGGTGGGTTTAAGAGCGGTCAGATTTCCCTTAATTTTCCCAAAATTAAAAAGTGTAGCCCCACCTTTCACACCCAATCTCAAAACCTTGAATTTAGTCCTAAAATTTACTATAATGTGTAAATGGTAATTTTTAGGACTATTTTTATAGCCAAAGTCTTTTATGGTTACGTCAACAATCCCAACCTTATGACAACACACCCTTAACTAAAAATAGGAGTATATCGTGAATACCCATTCTAATGCCCTAGACCAACTTGGCGGTATTTCCACCAAGATATTAGAAAGCTATGAAATCTTTGCCAAAAATCATCACTTAAATGGCAATGAATTGGCGATTTTATATGCGTTGTGGGTTTATCAAGCACGCACACAAAAACAAATCGCCGATGAATATCTGATCGCCAAACAGACCATTAACACCTTGTGCAAAAAGTACGAAGCAGACGGCATAATTCAAAGCACGGCAAGCGATAACGACAAACGAGAAAAAATTTTGCATTTAACCCAAAAAGGGCAAGCGTTCGCCAGACCCATTATTGAAACCCTGCTCAATCAAGAAAATAAAATCATTGATGAATTTGGCACAAAAAGAATGGCGTTTTTATTAGATGAATTTATGCAATTACAGCAGTTAATGGCACAGACATTGGAGCGATAAATGACCACCGCCATTCATACATTAAAAAAGATTGCCATTGACAATAAAGGCAAGTTATCTGCGACATTTGGCTTGGTGGCATTGGAGAATGCTCTGTTTTTATTGTATCCGCTGGTGGGGGAGCTTTGCGGTGAATGCGGTAATGGCAGGCAATACGATGCAGGCGTTGGTTTATGCGGCAATGGTGTTTGGCATTTGGGCAGTGGGTTCGGCTCGCCGTGCGGTGGATACTCGGGCGTTTGTACGCATTTATGCCGATTTGGCGGTTAAGGCGATAGTCAATGAAAAACAAAAAGGCTCAACTTCAACGGCAATGGCTCACGCCGTTTTGGCTCGGCAGTTTGTGGCTTTTTTTGAAGAGCATTTGCCGATTTTAATTACCGCTTTATTTAATGTGGTGGGTTCGGTGCTGATGCTGTTGATTATTGAATTTTATGCAGGCGTGGTGGCTTTGCTGATTTTATTGGCATTTGCGTTTGTCTTGCCTAGTTATAGCAAAAAGAATGACAGGCTGTATTTTAAATTAAACAATCGCCTTGAAAATGAAGTCAATACCATTGAAAAAAATCATAATCCTTTGCTGATTAAACATTATGATTTATTGGCAAAAATCCGTATTACCATTTCTAATCGTGAAGCCTTTTCTTATTTGATGATTGGCGTGTCAATGGCGATATTATTTGGCACAACGCTAACAATATTAAGCCATAAAACGGTGCAAGCAGGGCATATTTATGCGGTGATAACTTATCTTTGGGGCTTTGCGATGAGCCTTGATGATATGCCAAGATTGGTAGAAAAATTTTCCGAATTAAAAGATATTGGCAAAAGGGTGGTGGTTTAGGGGGGTTGGGTAAGCGGTGTTTTTGTTTGGGGATTTTGCAAAAGATTTTCAGTCTACCTGAAAAATTATCCAATTAGACAAATTTTTAATCCAATTAGGCAAGAGACGCACCACTAAAATAAGCAGTCAATTTTTGAGTGAATTTAATGAAAAAAATGTTTATCGGTTTTTTAATCATCATCGCCATTTTGGTGATTGTTGTCGTGGCGTATTTGCAATTACCCTTATTTGGGGCAAACCCAACAGGCGAACGCCTTGCCAAAATCCAAACTTCACTGCATTATAAAAATGGTAAATTCCAAAATCTATCCGATACGCCAATGCTCACCAGCGACAAAAGTGTCATTCGGGCGACTTTTGATATGTTTTGGGAAGCCGACAAAAACATCAAACCAAAATCGCCAATACCCTCTATTAAAACCGATTTAAATACTTTGCCTAAAAATAAAGATTATTTTGTTTGGCTTGGACATTCGTCTTATTTGCTACATTTAAATCAAAAAACTTATTTGATTGACCCTGTTTTGGTATCGGCAATGCCCCTGCCTTTTGGTGGTAAACCTTTTAAGGGGGCAGATATTTATACGCCCCAAGATATGCCAAAAGTGGATTATCTGATTATTACCCACGACCATTATGACCATTTGGATTATGATACGATTAAAGCAATGAAAGATAGGATTGGGCAAGTGATAACGGGGCTTGGCAATGGCGAACATTTTGAACGCTGGGGATTTTCGCCCAATCAGCTTATTGAATTGGATTGGTATCAAGCGATTAAATTGGGCGAATTAAACATTACCGCCTTGCCCACTCGCCATTCATCAGGGCGTGCTTTAAAACAAAATCAAACGCTGTGGGCATCGTTTATGCTACAAGTGGGCAATAAAACCATTTATATCGGTGGCGATAGCGGTTATGATGTGTTTTTTAAAGACATTGCCAAGCAATTTCCTAATATTGATGTGGCGATTATGGAAAATGGGCAATATGATAAAGACTGGGTGAATATTCATTTTTTGCCTAATGATTTCATTCAAGCGGTCAAAGATTTAAATCCCAAAAAATTATTGGCGGTGCATAATGGTAAATTTGTCCTTGCCAAACACGCTTGGAATGAACCGATGGCATTATTAAGCCAATCCGCCCAACAAGAAAATTTACCGCTTTTTACTCCCAAAATCGGCGAAGTATTCTACCTTGATGATAATCCTAATTTTGAAAAATGGTGGGAAGGGGTGGGATAATGAACAATAAAAACACCGTTTGAATTTGATATTCATATCAAGCAAGCGGTGTTTTTGTTTTTAAATTTTGCAAATATTTTCAGGCAGCCTGAAAAACATTATCCTTTATCTTTAATACTTTTAATGATTTGACAATTTTCAATTTTTTTATTTTGACAACCAATAATTTGTTCCAAAAATGATTTAACTTCTTGTAATTGCTTAATTTGTTCGTTGATATGCGATAAATGTTTTTGGGTTAATTCATCAACATCATCACATTGATGATTGGGAGTTGTTTGGAATGTCAATAAGACCTGAATGTCTTTTAAAGAAAAACCGATATTGCGACAAGTTTTAATAAAGCGTAATTGTTCTAGCTGATTTTCATCAAAAACTCGGTAGCCATTAGCTTGAAAAGTTGGCTTGATTAAGCCTTGTTTTTCATAATAACGAATGGTTTCTAAATGAATGCCTGTTTGTTCACTGGCTTGTTTAATTTGAAAGATTTTTGACATTGTACTTGACCCTGTAATGACTACGGAGTTTATATTATAGCAAATTTCAATCATCTTTCGGAGTTTGTTATGACGTGCCAAAGTTGTTGCAGTTCAAATCAACCCACTCATCAATCACCCAAGTACAAAAAAGCCTTGTGGATTGTCTTGATGTTAAATTTATCAATGTTCTTTGTGGAAATTGTAATGGGGGTTAAATCAGGTTCAACTTCACTATTGTCAGACAGTTTGGATTTCTTGGGCGATAGTGCTAATTATTTGATAAGTTTGATTGTTTTGCCAATGGCGTTAAGTTACCGTGCCAAAGCGTCTATGGTCAAGGGGCTAACGATGGGCGGTTTTGGTTTATTTATTTTAATTACGACCGTTTATCGTGTGTTTTATGGGGAAATCCCCAGTTATTCTGAAATGAGCATTGTGGGATTTTTGGCGTTATTGGTGAATGTGTCGGCATTGTTGATATTATTAAAATTTCGTGATGGTGATAGTAATGTTCGAAGTGTGTGGGTGTGTTCTCGCAACGATGCGATTGGTAATGTGGCGGTAATTTTGGCTGGTATAGCAGTTTATTTTTTTCAATCAAAATACCCAGATTTAATTGTGGCGTTTATTTTGGCATTTTTAGCATTACAAGCCAGTCAAGAAATCATCAAAAGAGCTTGGACAGAATTAAAAGTCAGTTAATTTAAAACACCGTTTGGACTGATGTTCAAGCGGTGTTTTTGTTTTTAAATTTTGCAAATATTTTCAGGCAGTCTGAAAATCCGCACTCGGACTTATCCCAAACATTCTTTTATATTCACGGCTAAACTGACTGGAGCTTTCATAACCGACATCGTGAGCGATTTGGGCAAGCGAGCCTTGTTTTTGCTTGATGCGTTGTCTGGCTTCGGTCAATCGCAATGACTTTTGATATTGCAGGGGGCTAATGGCGGTAACTTGGCGAAAATGGCGATAAAAGTTCGGCACACTCATATTAACTTGATTTGCCAGCATTTCTATGGTCAAGGTTTGCCGAAAATTTGCCTTTAAAAAAGCAATCGCTTGGGCGATTTTGGCGACATTACCACCCACCGCAACCATTTGATAAAGTCTGCCTGCCATTTCACTTTTTAGCAAATGATAATGCAATTCTCGCTGAATAAGTGGGGCTAATATCGCCACATCATCAGGTGAACACGCCAAATTTGCCAAGCGGTGTAAAGCGTTTATCATCGGCTCGTTAATCGTGCCAATTTGAGCTGGGCTATCCGATGAGAAATGAGCAGACGATTTGCCCAAATCTATCATCAGTTGCAATAAAATAGGGGCATTTAATTTCATCTGAATACCCACATAAGGATAATTTTCACTCGCTCCCAGCACTTCGCTTGTAATCGGCAATTCCACCGAATAACACATATATTGCCCATCGCCATAGCTTAAACAATTTTCGCCCCAATACACCGTTTTTTGCCCACGCAAAATAAAACACACCGCAGGTTCTTGCAGATAGCTAATCTGCGGAATGGGCGTATCACAGCGATACAAGGTCAAGCCCACTTCTGGCAATGCTTTGATTTCATCTTTTTGCAGAAAGCCTAACATTTCTTGGATTAACGTGTGCATAGTATTGCCTATTTTTATCAAAACAGAGCGTATTGTAGCAAAAAATGATGATTTTTGGCGTTTTTGATAGGATTAGGCAAACCTTTGATAAAATCAACCTACCGTCATTTGTCGGTCATTCTTTAAAATGGCAACTTCTTTTTCAAACCCATTTTGGAGTATCTTATGCAAAACAAATACGTTGTGATTACAGGGGCAAGCGGTGGTATTGGCGAAGCGAGTGCCAAATTGTTTGCGTCAAAAGGCAAAAACTTGATTTTGGTGGCACGCCGTAAAAATCAGTTGAACGACATCAAAGCCAGCATTTTGGCACAATTTCCCAATATTGATGTGGTAGTAAAACCTTTTGATTTGAGCCAAATTGACGAATTGCCAAAATTGTATCAAGACTTGACCCAATATCCGATTGAAACTTGGATTAATAACGCAGGGTTTGGCATTTTGGAAACGGTAAAAGAACACGATATTAACCGTGTTTTGAGTATGATTAAATTGAATATTGAAGCATTGACCGTGTTGTCCATTTTGTTTGTCAAAGATTTTGCCGATGTGGACGGTGCAAAGCTCATCAATATTTCATCAGGGGCGGGCTATAACATTGCTCCGCTTGCAACTGCTTATTGTGGAACAAAATATTTTGTCAGTGCGTTCAGCGAAGGTTTGGCACACGAAATGGCAATGACAGGGGCAAAATTGCAAGTCAAAGTGCTTGCCCCAGCTTCCACCAAAACCGATTTTGCCAAAACTGCGATGCAAGACGACAGCATTACCTATGGCGAAGACAGCCTGTATTTCAATAAATTCAATACCGCTGAAGAAATGGCAGACTTTTTGTACCAGCTTTATGCCAGCGATAAAGTAGTGGGTATGGTTGATTATGAGCAATTTACATTGAGTTTGCTTGATCCACAATTTAAGCATTTGTATCAAATGGCATAAGGTTTAAAGGGTGTGGTAAAAACACCGTTTGTGAAAAAAAACAAGCGGTGTTTTTGTGTGGGAATTTTGCTAATTTTTAGGTTGGCTGAATATCTTTTGCGACTTCCTTCATCACTTGGCGAAACCAAATCTGCACAGGATCATAATTCGTTTTGGCGTGCCAAGCCATAACTTTGGTGTAGCCTTCAATGACAAGGGGTGGCTTTAACAGTATCAGCTCATTTTGTGTTTTTAAAAAATGTATTGGAGCAACGGTTGCCAAATCACTATTTTTTAACAAATCAGGCAATAGCGAAAAATGCCCAATGGACATTTTGACCGTGCGACTTCGCCCAAGCCTTGCTAATGCTTCATCAGTCGCCCCCGTAAAATGTCCGCCGTGATAGGCAACCAGCACAAATTCCAATGCACAAAAAGCGTCCAAATCCCATTTTTGAGCTAAGACTGGGTGGTCTTGACGTACCGCACAGCCATATTCTTCACCCATTAAAAAGTCAAAATGCACTCTGTCGTCCAGTTGCTGTTGTCCTGTCATTGCCAAATCCCATACACCGTCCGCCAAATTTTTATTTAAATCTTGCCCTTGTACCGCCAAAAATACGACTTTCACTTTGGGGGCAAGATGGGCAAGCTTTAGGGCAAAAGGCACACCCAGTGTGCGAATGCCATTTTCTGTGCCAGCCAGCTTGAAAGTGTATTCTAAATTGATGGGATTAAAAGCCACAGGTTGCATCAGTATGCCTATACTGTCCAAAATCGCCTTGACAGGCTGGGCAAGAGCTTCGGCTCTAGCGGTGGGTATCATTCCGTGGGCTGTGCGGATAAATAAAGGGTCATTAAAGCGGTGGCGGAGCTTGGCAAGCATTGTGCTGACCGCAGGCTGAGTGAGGTTCAAACGCTCGGCGGCACGACTGACATTTCGCTCTTCAATCAGGGCGTGCAAGGCTTTTAAGAGGTTTAAATCCAAATTATTCAGGTTTTGCATAGATATAAATACTTTTGATAACTTTTATACAATTTTATTATTTTAATTTATATCATAAAGTAGCTTAAAATAACAGCCATCACCAACCAATTTATAGGAGCAAAAAAATGCCTCATATTACCCTACAATGCTATCCGAAAGGCTTAAATGAACAGCAATTGCAAGCCTTTGCCGATGATTTGACCACTTTTGTCAGCGAGCGTTTAAACACGCCTGCCGAATACATCACCATTGATTTTCAGGAACTTGATGAGCAGGCATTCAAAGAAAAAGTTTGGGATACAAAAATTGCCCCTAATGCTGATAAATTATTGCGAAAGCCACATTATCAATTATAGGGGTAAACAAATGCTAGCCATCTATGCTCAGTGCTTTGTCAAAGCTGAAAAAATAGCAAAATTTCAACAAATAGCTAATGAATTAACCATATCTTCTCGCCAAGATACAGGCTGTATATCTTATCATTGTGGGCAAGTACAAGGTCAAGAAAATACCTTTGCTTTTGTGGAGTTATGGCAATCACAATCAGCTTTAGACGCTCATTTGCAAACTAGACATTTTCAGACCGCCTTAAAAGCATTTGATGAGATTTTAACAGCTGAGTTGGATATTCAGTTGGTTGATTTGATGGAAAATGCGGAGTAAACAATGAAAAAACTGCTATCGGCTTTTGCATTGCTCAGTGGTATATCCAGCGATTGAAAAATTGGTTGAAATCGCTTTTCAAAATGCACCACATTCAGAGCATAATGAGCATATTTTGGTGGCAAAATTACGACAAAATGCCGATTTTATACCTGCATTATCCCTATGTGCCAAAGATGAACAGGGGCAAATCATCGGTTATGTGCTATTAAGCAAAATTATGGTTGGCAATCAAAACGAGCTGGCACTGGCTCCGATTGCAGTTCTGCCAGAATATCAAGGACAAGGTGTGGGCAAAGCCTTGATTTTGCACGCTCACACAGTTGCCAAAAGTTTAGGTTTTTCTTATTCCATTCTGCTTGGCGACCCCAATTATTATCAAAAATTGGATTATCAAAATGCATCAAAGTTTGGCATTGTTTCGCCTTTTGACGTACCTGATGAGTATTTTATGGCATATCCTTTATATAGTCCTCCCAAAAAGATTGCAGGAATTGTCGTGTATCCACCTGAATTTGGTGGTTTGATTTATCTTAATTTTCACAATTGTAAAATTTTAGGCAAATCTCACCGCTTATTTTTCTTTCAACACTTTAAAAACTTTCCAAAAATGAAAAACAACCTTTCATTTTTTGCCATTCTTTTACATATTTAATAAGATAAAATAGCCTTATTGTATTTGATATTAAGGTCAATTTTATGAAAAATGTATTTAAAACCAGTCTTTTGGCTCTAACCCTTGCCACATTGGGCGTGGCGTGTACGCCAATCCACCAAGCGGTTCAATCAGCCCCAAGCATTCAGACGGCAAGCACTCAAAATAGTAGCATTGACAGTGCCAAAAATGTCAGCCAATTAAGTTATGTCAAAGGTATTCAAAACCCAGAAGATTTGGTGCAAATCCCCAATACCAAATGGATCATCGCCAGTGGTATGGCACCCAAAAGCGGACTGCATTTGATTGATAGTCAAAGCAAAACCGCCCAAAGGCTGATTGCCCCCAAAGCACACAAACCGTCTGCGTCATATCCTGACAGCCAGCCACAGCCCCACGCCGATGAAATGCAAATTCACGGCATCAGCATTCGTGAAGTCGGCAAGGGCAAATATCATCTGTATGCGGTCAATCACAATGGTTTTGACCAAAATATCACACGTGAAACCATTGAAATCTTTGAAGTGAACACAAGTAGCACCACCCCAACACTCACTTGGCTTGGCAATGTGCGTATGCCCAATGATTATGCAGGCAATGGCGTGGTGGCTCATTCAGACGGCTCTATCTATGTAACGGTGATGACCCACCCGCACAATACGCTTGATGAGATGTTTGCAGGCAAAACCACAGGGGCGGTTTATCGTTGGACACCGACCACACGTCAATTTGAAAAATTGAAAGGCTCGGAATTAAACGGCAATAACGGCATTGAGCTGTCCAAAGACGGCAAATTTATCTATGTCGCCCATATGCAGGGTATGAGTAAATTAACCAACACCAACCCCACCAAAATCGTGGCTCAAACTCGCCTAAATTATGGCGTGGCGGACAATCTGCATTGGAATGGCGATACGCTCATCACCGCAGGGTCTATGGCTTTGACTTGTCAAAATGGCTTAACCTTTGATTGTTTAAAAGATTATCACATCAGCCAAATCAGCCCTGATAATTTGGCAATCCAGCCGATTTTTAAAGGCAAATACACGGCTGATTTTAGCGGTGTTTCTACGGTGCTTGCGGTGGGCGATGCTTATTATTTAGGCTCGTTTTATAAAGATAAATTGGCGTATTTTGAGGTGAAATAAGGCTTTTAAAAGCGGTGGGATTTGTCTTGATTTTTGCAAGTGCAAAATTTTAGGCAAATCTCACCGCTTGTTCATCAAACCTGCCAACATTTCCCCTGCTTCCATTTTTCTACAAAACTGTTCATTACTATCAAACACTAGTGTTCAATAGTAACAAACACTTTGCTTTTCTTTCTATTTTTAGCATAAAATAGCTTCCATTAGTATCAATAACCTTTGTTCGTTAGTAATGAACAGATTGATAAGGAGTTATGTTATGCTATTAAAATCAGAGCTTGCCCAAGCCATTGCAAACCAACAACAGCAGTTATTGTCGCAACAAACCTACCCACGAAAAATGCTGGAGAAAATCAAAATGTTACCTAATTTTGCTTTGGTGGTATCGGGTATTCGCCGTAGTGGAAAAAGCACACTACTCACACAACTTATTGATAAACAATCAGAAAATAATTATCTCTTTCTTAACTTTGACACACCGCAGCTTTTCAATTTTGAGTTTAGCGATTTTGCCTTACTTGATGAAATTATTGCCGAAAATCCGCAGATTCAAACACTCTACTTTGATGAAATTCAAGTGATTGACGGCTGGGAAGTGTATGTGCGTGGTAAGCTTGATCAGGGTTATCAAGTGGTGGTAACGGGTTCTAATGCGTCTTTGCTCAGTCGTGAACTCGGCACAAAACTGACAGGACGGCATATCAGCAAAGAGCTTTTCCCTTTCTCTTTTGTGGAATTTTGCGAATTTCTCGGCAAGGTGAAAAATGCCGATGCAGTATCGGATTATTTGGCTCTCGGCGGTTTTCCGCAATATCTGCAATTCAATGAAGACGAGATTTTAAACGCCTTGATTAACGATATTTTATACCGTGATATTATCGTCCGTTTCGGCATTCGTGACGAACGTGCGATGAAGCGTTTGTTGATTTTCTTGGCGGGCAACGTGGGCAATTTGATCAGTGCAAACAAGCTCAAACAAAGTCTTGAAGTAAAAAGCACTTCCACTGTGCAGGAATATCTCTCACATTTGGAGCAAGCCTATGTGGTTCATTTGTTGCCGAAATTTGCCTATTCCTACAAAACTCAGCTCGCCAACCCACGCAAAGCTTATTTTATAGACAATGGTTTACAGCGTGTGATTAGCCCATCTTTCAACCAAGATCTCGGCAGAAAGCTGGAAAATGCCGTATTTTGGGAACTCAGACGACAATTTTCAGAGCTGTATTACTACAACGAAAACAACAAAGAATGCGATTTTGTCATCTGCCAGAACAGCACCCCAACACAGCTTATCCAAGTCTGCTGGCAACTCAGTGCAGAAAATATCGCTCGTGAACGTGATGGTTTGATTGATGCAATGAATTTCTTTAAATTGGAGCAAGGTTTGATTATTACCTTTGATCAGGAAGATAAAATGATTGTGGACGGAAAAATGATTGAGATTGTGCCGTTTTGGAAGGTGTTTGGGTAAAGGCTAACATTGTCAGCAGTAAGCAAGCGGTGAAAATTTGCAAAAACCCCACCGCTTTCGCCAACCTAGCTAATATTATCTTGTGCCGATTACAAATTTCTTATCGTGTATTCCTATTTCATAGCCAAAAGAAAAACATAATAAAAGGTTGTTTGTTTACAAAAAATCATAAGCAAGTCCAGCTTATTGATACAAAGGTTTTATGGCTGAACATCATATTTAGGGCTTACCCCAAAATGTCTTTTATATTCTCGGCTAAATTGACTTGGGCTTTCATAACCGACTTGGAACGCAATATTGGCGATATTGCTTTGTTTGGTTTGAATGAGTTTTTGTGCTGCCAGTAAGCGATGCGATTTTTGATATTGTAACGGCGACATATTGGTCATTTTTTTAAAATGTAAGTGAAAACCAGATACTGACATTCCTGCCTGTTTCGCTAAATCATCTACACGCAACGGCTCAGACAGATGTTGCTCGATCCAACGTGCTGTTTGAGCAATTCGATTTGTGTGGCTACCTATCTGTACCAATTCGCATAATTTCTGTCCTTGTTCGCTTTTTAGCAGAATATAGTAAATGTGTTGCTGAATAAGTGGGGCAAGAAAATCTATATCTTCTGGCGTTTTGAGCAAATCAATCAAGCGTTCAAATTGAGCCAGTAAATTTTCTTCCATTTGCCATTGTAAGAAAGCGGTCGATTTTGACCGATTTTTTGCACTTATCTTAGGAAGATGAGGTACGATGCTTGCCACCATTTTTAAATCAATTTTCATCGTCATCATCAGATAGGGCTTTTCAAGGCTTGCTTCCACTACTTTTACCGACAATGGTACATTTATTGGACAGAACATAAAATGTTGATTATTGAATAGCGTACATTGATCACCGACACAGATTTTTCGTTCACCTTGCAACACAATACAAATGCGAGGTTCGAGAATGGTGTTTACCACAGGCATAGGGCAATCAGCGTGCTGAATGACAAGTCCATCAATGGGTGTTTGCCAAAATTGATTTTTCGGCACAAGCGGTAATAATTTATCAATAATTTGCATTTATGTTTTTTAGAGAATCAGGCAAGAATTTTGCAGGAATGATATACCGACAATCATAAAATTGCCACTAAAATAACCGCACTTCTAATGGATAAAACTTAATGGGAGAACATAATGAGTTCACTTTTTCAAACTTATACTCTTAATAATGGTGTAGAAATTAAAAACCGCCTAGTGGTTGCACCAATGACTCACTTCGGTGCAAATGAAGACGGTACATTAGGCAAGCAAGAGCGTACTTTTATCAGTAACCGTGCAGTGGATATGGGAATGTTTATCACTGCGGCAACTTTAGTGGCGAAAAATGGTAAAACCTTTGTGGGGCAGCCTGAAGCCCTTGATGATAGCCACTTAGATAGTTTGCGTGAAACCGCAAAAGTATTGCAAGCACAAGGTACCAAAGCGATTTTACAAATTCATCACGGCGGTGTGAATGCACAAGCCAATTTAACAGATGGGCAAGGGTTAGTTGGTGCATCAGATCACACTGAAAGTGGTGCAAAAGCGGCAACGGCTGACGAAGTAGCGGGGTTAATTCAAGCCTATACTAATGCAGCAGAATTAGCGATTCGTGCAGGCTTTGACGGTGTAGAAATTCACGGTGCGAATGGCTATTTGATTCAACAATTCTTCTCGGGCGAATTTAACCGCCGTACAGATGAATGGGGCGGTAGTCTTGAAAAACGTTTACGTTTCCCATTAGCGATTGTGGATTCAGTCGTCGCATTAAAAGAGAAATATGCAAAACCAGAATTTATCGTAGGCTACCGTTTCTCGCCCGAAGAACCAGGGGAAAATGGCTTAACGATGGCGGATACTTTCGCTTTAATTGATGCGTTGGTGGAAAAACCATTGCAATACTTGCACGTTTCTCTTCACGAATTTGACAAAAAAGCACGTCGTGGAGCAGACACAAACCTCACTCGTATGCAACTTATTCACGAACGCATTAACGGTAAATTGCCGTTAATCGGTGTGGGTGGCTTACTTTCAGGTGAGCAAATTCGTGCAGCATTCCAAACAGGTTGGGCAGAATTTATCGGTTTAGGTAAAGCGGTAATGGTAAATCCAAATATTGCCACTTTACTGAAAGAAAACCGTGATAACGAAATTGCTACTGAGCTTGACCCAACTCGTGCTGACCAATACGGAATGCCAGATATTCTATGGGGTCTATGCCAACAAGGCGGAGCGTGGTTACCACCAGTGAAAGGGCAAGAGTGGAAACCGTTAGATATTTAATTTTGATATTAAGAAGGAATAAATAATGAAAATTTTTTACCAAACATCAGCAACCGCAACGGGTGGTCGTGATGGTCGTACTCAAGTCGATGACGGCTCAATCGGCTTTGATTTAGTCGGTTTCCAAAATGAAAGCAGCAAAGTCGGCACAAACCCAGAACAGCTTTTTGCAATGGGTTATGCAGCTTGCTTTGACAGTGCAATGAACCACGTTGCACCAACTTTAGGTTTAAAGCCGACTAAATCAAGCTCCACCGTAGGGGTGGGTATCGGTCAAAAAACCGATGGTGCATTTGCTTTGGATTTGGATATTACCATTACAGTGGAAGGTTTAAGTTTAGAAGATGCAAAGAAATTGATTGAAAAAGCACACGAAGTCTGCCCATATTCAAACGCCACTCGTGGTAATGTAGATGTGCGTTTGCACGTGAATGTAGTTCAACAATTTGATTTATAAGGAAACCAATGATGACAGCTTATGTTGTTTTTATTCGTGATGAAATGAAAGACCAAACCGCTTATGATGAATATCTGCAATTAGACGTGCCGACACTGGCTCCGTATGGTGGTGAGATTTTGGTGGCAAACGGAGAATGTGAAGCCTTTGAGGGTGCGGAAATTGACGGTTCGGTAATATTACGTTTTCCTGATATGGCTGCCGCTCGTGCTTGGTACACCAGCCCTGAATATGAAAAAATCAAATCAATGCGTTTGAACGCGACGCTCGGACGTGCAGTGTTGTTGAATGGCATTGCTTAATTCGCTGACAAGCGGTTAGATTTTGCAAAGTTTTTGCGAAATCTAACCGCTTTTGAAGTGCTAAAGGTGAAATAATAGGGGGAATGGATCAAATGGCTGCTAATAAGATTTTTATTATGTTATGAGTAATCTCACCGCTTGTTTGATTCTCGTTATATTTTTTTGATCCTATGGAAACTTTTTATATCTTGATATAATCAAATATATAACGTTTATATATCACATAGGATAATTATCAATGAAGATCAAAAAAACAGTACTCACAACCTTAATCACAGGTTTATTCGCTATCAGCCAAAATGTGTGGGCAGATAATCCACCTACAACCAAACCAGCTAATGCCCCAATGCCTGTTAAAACCGAACTGGTTCGCTACCCAACGCCGACACATTTAGATTTTACAAAACAACAAGGTCAAACCAAACAGCACTTTACTGATTTTTCCAAACAGCACAGCACCATCGCCAATGCCACTAAAGCCACAGACGATAAAGTCAAATTGATGAATGCAATGAGCCATCAAAGCCCTACACAATATTACCGTATCCGTGTGGGTGAAAATGACCGAGACACATCACTTGCCATTTCGGCACTGCTTGCTCTAAAACTTCAAAATGAAGGCAAGCAAGTGGACTACGCAATGCCTTGGGGTATTCCACATAGTGGCGATTACGATTTAGATGAATTGTTTGACTGGATTAAGAAAATCAGTATGTAGTCTGAATGGGGAATTGGCTAGGTAAATCCCCCCTAAACCCACGCTTTCAAAATCTCTTCCAGCAAATCAAACACCTTAATTACTCTGGTGATGGCAAGCAACATAAAATGATAAATTCCCTTATGAAATATGCTATCATTTTCAAAATTAACCTTTGAGATAAGACAATGAACAAACAACAACTTGCCACCAAAATCTGGCAGTCTGCCAACAAAATGCGTTCAAAAATTGAAGCGAACGAATATAAAGACTACATTTTAGGCTTTATTTTTTATAAATTTCTATCGGATAAATTAGAAAAATTCGTTATGAACGAAGGTATGGAGCGAGTAGAGTTTGCCGAGCAACTCACCGAAGATGGCGAATTGGTGGAATACATCAAAAATAACATCGGCTATTTTATCAGCCACGAGCATCTGTTTTCTACTTGGCTGGCACAAGGTTCAGACTTTAACATCGCCCACGTCCGCACGGCGATGAGTGCTTTTAGCCGAAACATCGCCCCAAGTTATAACGCTGTATTTGACGGTATTTTTAAAACTTTGGAATCAGGCTTAAGCAAACTTGGCGATACCGCCACCAGTCAAACCACTGCCGTTAAAGACCTGTTTGTATTGATTGCCGACATTCCCATGGACGGCAAACAAGGCTATGACGTGCTGGGCTTTATTTATGAATACCTTATCGGCATGTTTGCGGCAAACGCAGGCAAAAAAGCAGGCGAGTTTTATACACCGCACGAAGTATCGCTTTTGATGTCGGAAATCATCGCCGACCACCTGAAAGACCGTGATGAAATCAGCATTTACGACCCAACCAGTGGTTCAGGTTCACTGCTGATTAACATCGGGCACAGTGTCGCCAAACATCTCAAAAGCCCAAACAGTATCAAATACTATGCCCAAGAACTCAAAGAAAACACCTTTAACCTAACACGCATGAACCTTGTGATGCGTGGCATTTTGCCGAGCAACATTTTTACACGCAATGCCGACACCTTAGAAGACGACTGGCCGTTAGAAGGCGACCCCTTGTATCTGGATGCTGTCGTCTCTAATCCGCCTTATTCCCAGCCGTGGAACCCAAAAGATAAAGAAAGCGACCCGCGTTACAAACGCTTTGGTGTAGCTCCGCAAGCCAAAGCCGATTTTGCCTTTTTATTGCACGATTTATACCATCTCAAACCCAACGGCATGATGACCATCGTACTGCCGCACGGCGTACTGTTTCGCGGGGGCGAAGAAGAAAAAATCCGCAAAAACCTGATTGAATATAACCACATAGATGCCATTATCGGCTTGCCTGCCAACATCTTTTTTGGTACAGGTATTCCCACCATCATCATCGTCTTACGCCAAGAACGTGAACGTGATGACGTACTGATGATTGATGCGTCCAAGTATTTTATCAAAGTAGGCAAAAACAACCACCTGCAAGCCAGCGACATCAAACGCATTGTTGATTGTGTTACCCATCGCCGAGAACTGCCCAAATTCTCCCGTATCGTACCCAAAAGCGAAATTGTCGCCAACGGCTATAATCTGAACATTCCACGCTATGTGGATTCTGCCGAACCTGCGGAACAATGGGATATTTTTGCTACCATGAACGGTGGCATACCCAAAAGCGAACTTGTGCAATTTGCCGAATATTGGCAAGCATTTGACGGCTTACAAAACGCACTTTTTGCCGATAATGGCACGCCTTATGTCGAGCTTAAAGTAGATAGCATCAAACAAGCCATGTTACAGCACCCAAGCGTTCAGCATTATCAAGAGCAATTTGCCCAAAACTTTGCCGATTTCACCGCTTGCCTAGAAAACACACTGATAGCGCCGATGACCACGCTTAATATCGCCCAAACCAAAATCCAGCTTGCCGAACTTCTCCGCCAAAAAGTGCAAGCCGTACCATTGCTTGATTTTTATACCGCCTATCAAAAGCTAGACGACCTGTGGCGGGCAGACGCATCGGGCATCGCCGCCGATTTGGAAATGATACAGACCGAAGGCAAACAAGCCATTAAACAAGTCGATCCGTTTATGGTCATCAAAAAAGACAGCAAAACCAAAAAAGAAGCCGAAGTGCAAGACGGCTGGGTAGGGCATATTTTGCCTTTTGAACTGGTACAAAAAGCCAAACTGCCCAAGCAATTGGCAGACTTAACCCAAAAAGAAAACCGCCTAGCCCAAATCAGTGCCGAAATGCAAAGCCTGATAGAAAACCTAAGCGAAGAAGACAAAGCCAGCACCGCCGTAAACGAAGAAGGCGACGGCTTTATCAATGCCGAAATTCCCAAAGCCCTACAGCAAGAACTGATTGCCGAAGGCGTTCATATCACCAAAAAGGCTGAATTAGAGCAAGCCATTAACCGCCACCGTTTTAGCGAAGAGAGCTTAGGAGCAAAACTGCAAAAAGCCTATCAACTGCTCGCCGAAGAAAAAACCCTAAAAGCCCAAATCAAAACCGACAGTGCCAAACTGCACGCCGACACCAAAACCGCCATAGAAAACCTAAGCGATGATGAAGCGATGGATTTACTTCGCCAAAAATGGATAGAGCCACTAGACCAAGCCATGCACAGGCTACCTGAAGCCTTGCTTGCCAATTTCAGCCAAAAACTCACCGCCCTGTGCGACAAATACGCTGACACCTATCAAGACATCAACGAGCGTAAACAGCACAGTGCCGAGCAACTATCACAGATGATGAACGAACTGACAGGCGATGATTTTGACCTGCAAGGCATCAAAGCATGGCAAGCGGTATTAAAGGCGTAGGAGAATACGATGAGCAAACAACAAACGCCGAATATACGCTTTCAAGGGTTTAGTGGGGATTGGGAAGAGAAGACGTTGGGGGATATTTTTGAAATTTCTTCTGCCAGTCGAGTGTTAAAAGAGCAATGGCAAAAAGAAGGAGTTCCATTTTTTAGAACAAGTGATGTTGTTGCCGCCTTTAAAGGAGAAAATAACGAAAAAGCATTTATTTCTTTTGAGCTGTTTGAAGATTTGTCCAAAAAATCAGGGCGACCACAAAAAGGAGATTTGTTAGTTACGGGTGGCGGATCAATTGGAATACCATTTTTAATTAGCAATGACAATCCAATTTACTTTAAAGATGCCGACCTTTTATGGTTTAAATCCGCAGAAAAAACAGATGGTAATTTTTTATTTTATTCGCTCTTTGGTAAGAAATTTAAAGAGTATTTAAAGTCAATTTCTCATACTGGCACAATTTCTCATTACACTATTGTGCAAGCCAAATGTACACCAATTACACTGCCGTCTGAAACTGAACAAACCCAAATCGGACAATTTTTCCAAACATTAGACCGCTTGATTGCCCAAAGCAAAGCAACCTTAAGCAAAAGCCAACAGCTTAAAAAAGCCATGCTCGCCAAAATGTTCCCTATGGCAGGCGAAACTGTTCCCCAAATCCGCTTTAAAGGCTTTACAGGGGCATGGGAACGGAAAAAGCTGGGGGAGATTGCGGATATAGTTCGTGGTGCAAGTCCACGCCCAATTCAAGATCCGAAATGGTTTGATGATAGTTCTGATATTGGTTGGTTGCGGATTTCCGATGTAACTGCCCAAAATGGGCGTATTCATTACTTGGAGCAAAAAATTTCAAAAGCAGGGCAAGAAAATACTCGTGTGCTTGAAGAACCGCATTTACTGTTAAGTATTGCCGCTTCCGTTGGTAAACCTGTTATCAACTATGTTAAAACAGGCGTTCACGATGGATTTCTTATTTTTAGAAGTCCTGATTTTGAATTGGAATTTATGTTTCAATATTTGGATAGCTTTGTTGAAAGCTGGCAGTGTTATGGACAGCCTGGTACACAAGTTAATCTGAATTCGGATATTGTGAAAAATGCGGATTTTTTTATTCCGCCAACCCCCGAAGAACAAACCGCCATCGGCAATTTTTTCCGCCAATTAGACGACACCATCACCTTACAACAAGCCGAACTTGCCAAATTAACCCAACTTAAAAAAGCCCTACTTGCTGTGATGTTGGTGTAGGGTGTAAAAGAGATAAAAATGAATTATTCAATAGATGAAATAACGACTAGAAAAGAAGATGCGTTTTTTGACCGCAAAAGTGCCAAAGTTACCCCAAAAGATTTGTTAAGGCATTTTATCGCCTTTGCCAATGCTGGTGGCGGTACTTTGGTGATTGGCGTAGAAGATGATGGCGAAATCACAGGTTTTAAACACCCAAAGGCACACCAAGCGGAAGATTTTTTGCATTATCTGCGTTCAGTGCAAAATATGCCGATTGCTTGCTCACATACCTTATTTCCTGTGCAAAACAACAGGGGAGAAGAAGATAATTTACTGATATTTGAAATCTTGCCTTCTATTGATAGAGTGATTGAAGGTAATGACGGCACAGCTTATTTAAGGTCAAGTGATAAATCAATCGCATTAAGCTATGAACAAAGACAACAATTGGAATTTGATAAAGGACAGCGTTCTTTTGAAGATGGTATTGTGGCAGATGCGGTATTTGAAGATGATCTGGATTTTGAGTTGTTGCAACGTTACAAGTTGCATTTAAAAACCGAATTAAGCATTCGGGAGATTCTAAAAGCCAGAAACCTTTTGACCGCCAAAAATCAATTAACGAATGCGTGTATTTTGTTGTTTGGTAATAATCCGACTAAGTTTTTCCCCAATGCCAGAGTAAAGTTTTTGCGTTATGATGGTAATGCCTTACAAACAGGAATGAATTTTAATGTGGTAAAAGAATTTGTGCTTGAAGATGCTATTCCCAATATGATTGGTAAAATCCGTGATGTGGTCAATTCGCAATTGCGTGAGTTTCAGTCTTTGAATGAATATGGTGTATTTCAGCGTGTAGCGGAATATCCTGAATTTGCGTGGTTTGAAGGTGTGGTAAATGCTTTGACCCACCGCAATTACAGTCATCAGGGCGATTATATCCGTATTTCTATGTATGATGACCGCTTGGAAATATTTAGCCCCGGCAAATTGCCTAATGTGGTTACTTTGGAAAATATGCAATACACAAGATATTCAAGAAATCCACGCATTGCTCGTGTGATGTTTGAGTTTGGTTGGGTAAAAGAATTGAACGAAGGCGTGAAGCGTATTTTTAATGAAATGGAGCAGTTTTTATTAAAAATGCCTACCTACGAAGAACCTAATGGCAATGCGTTGAAACTGGTACTAGAGAATAACATTATTCAGCGTAATTTAAGGCAGATGGAGCAGATTTCGGCAATATTGAGCGAAGATGTGATGAGTGAACTTACACCAAATGAGCTGGTGATTGTGCATTATATGTATCTAAATGAAACCATTACAGTCAAAATCGCCGCCGAGAAACTTGAGAGAAGTCCGCCAATTGCTCGCCGAGTATTAAAAAGCCTGCAACAGAAAAATATTTTAATTTGGCATGGCTTGCATAAACAAGACCCAACACAATACTTTACGCTCAATGTACCGCCAAAAAAGATGAGTGTGCCTAGTGCTTGGTAGTAGTTGGTAGTAGTTTCTAGTAGTTTCTAGTAGTTTCTAGTAGTTTCTAGTAGTTTCTAGTAGTTTCTAGTAGTTTCTAGTAGTTAGACTGCCTGAAAAAGCAGGAGAAAAAATGTTTAACAAAGAAAACGATTTTGAAAACGCACTTATCGCCCTTTTGGCAACTAAAGGTTGGGAAAAAGACGTTTTAAATTACCCTGATGAAGAAGCCTTAATCGCCAACTGGCAAAAGCATTTGGATAAAACCAACTGCCATATTGATAAGCTTGATGTGCCACTTATTCGCTCGGAAATGAGTCAGATTTTAGAGCAAGTGCAAATCCTAAAAACGCCTTATGCCTTAAATGAATTTATCAATGGTAAAACGGTAGCGATTAAGCGTGAAAACGAACAAAGCCGTCATTTTGGCAAAGAAATTTCACTGGATATTTTTGACCGTGAAGAGATTTCGGCAGGCAAAAGCCGTTATCAAATCGCAAGACAGCCACGTTTTAGCCCACGTTCGGACTTATACCCAAAACAACGTGGCGATTTGATGCTCTTGATTAACGGTATGCCGATGTTTCATATTGAGCTTAAGCGTTCAGGCGTGCCGATTAGCCAAGCGACCAATCAGATTGAACGGTATCATAAGGCAGGGGCGTTTTCAGGGATTTTTAGCCTTGTACAGATTTTTGTGGCGATGTCGCCTGAAGAATGTCGCTATTTTGCCAACAGCAGTAAGCTAAACCCTGCGTTTTATTTTCGTTGGGCGGATTTTAATAATCAGTATATCAATGATTGGGATAAGATAGCGACACATTTTTTGTCCATTCCGATGGCTCATCAGTTTATCGGTGATTACACCATTGCCGACAGTAAAGACGGACAGCTCAAAGTACTCAGAAGCTATCAGTATTATGCGGTGAATAAAATCGCCGATACAGTAGCCAAAACTGACTGGACAGCAGGCAATCAGCGTGGTGGCTATATTTGGCATACCACAGGCTCAGGCAAAACGATGTCTAGCTTTAAGTCGGCTCAGCTTATCAGTCGCCGTAAAGATGCCGATAAAGTGGTGTTTTTGCTTGACCGTATTGAACTTGGCGAGCAGTCGTTGGAAGAGTATCAGAATTTTGCCGACAGTGAAAAAGATGTACAGGCGACAGAAAATACCGCCATTTTGCTTGCCAAGCTCAAAAGCAGTGCTGACAGCGACCGCTTGATTGTTACGTCTATCCAAAAAATGAGCAATATCCAAGCCGAAGAAGGCATCAATGAAGCCGATATTGCCAAGATTAGTGCCAAACGACTGGTGTTTATCATAGATGAAGCCCACCGTACCACTTTTGGCGATATGCTTTTAACCATTAAAAAAACCTTTACTAATGCCATTTTTTTTGGCTTTACAGGTACGCCGATTGAAAGCGAAAACGCCAAGAAAAATGCGACTACCGCCACGATTTTTGGCGATGAATTGCACCGTTATTCCATTGCTGATGGCATTCGTGATGAGAATGTACTGGGCTTTCATCTGTTTCATATCAGCACGTTTAAAGACAGCGATTTACGCCGTGCCGTTGCTTTACAAGAAGCCAAAGCCAAAAGTGAGAGCGAAGTGTTTGCCGATGAAGCCAAGAAAAAAGTCTATAACCGCTTGATGAATGATGTGCCGATGGCAGGCGATAACGACAGCAAAGGCAAATACCAAAAAGGCATTGAAGATTATATTCCCAAAGAACAATATCAAACCGATGAACACATCAATGCAGTGATTGACGATATGCTGGACAACTGGGTGCGTCTAAGTCAAGGCAAAAAATATCACGCTATTTTCGCCACCAGTTCAATCCCTGAAGCGGTGAATTATTACTGTTTGATTAAGGCAAGAAATTCAGGACTGAAACTGACCGCACTTTTTGACCCCAATATTCTAAACGATGAAAAAGGTAGCGATAAAGAAGCGTGGATTGCCGAGATTTTGGCGGATTATAACGCCCAATTTGATACCAATTTTGGCTATGCCACTTATGCTAAGTTCAAAACAGATTTGACTTGGCGACTATCTCACAAAGAAACCTATAAAAATATCAAAGCTGATGAGCAGTTGGATTTGTTGATTGTGGTGGATCAAATGCTCACAGGTTTTGACAGCAAATGGGTTAATACGCTTTATTTGGATAAACTGTTGGATTATGCCAATCTGATTCAGGCATTTTCACGCACCAACCGCCTATGCGACAAAACAGACAAGCCTTTTGGCTTGATTCGCTATTACCGCAAACCGCATACGATGAAACGCAACATTGAGCGTGCGGTAAAACTGTATTCAGGCGACCGCCCAAGAGGGCTTTTTGTGGATAATTTGGATTGTTTTATCCATAAAATGAATGATGCTTTTGCTGAAATTGCCGATATTTTCAAATGTGCAGGGCAGGCGGATTTTGCAAAAAATCCTGATGATATTACCGCTTGTGGCAAATTTATCAAGCTGTTTAATCAGCTTAATGACCATTTGCAATCGGCTCGCTTACTGGGCTTTGGGTGGGATAAATTAAGCTACGATGTCAAGCAGGAAGACGACAGCGTTATCACTGCTACATTGAATTTTGACCAAGCAACCTACGACAAACTGCTGGCTCGTTATAAAGATTTGTATGAAGAAGGCAGTGGTGGCGGTGGCTCTGATGCTGTGCCGTTTGATTTGCGTTCGCACATCAATGAAATTGAAACCGATAAAATTGACCAAGATTATATGAATGGTCGTTTTGAAAAATGGCTCAAAGCTATCGGTGGAGTAGAAGAAATTACCGCTTTAGAAGAGTTGCACCACTCTTTTGCCACGTTAAGCAAAGAAGACCAAAAATTCGCCGAGCAGTTTTTGCACGATGTGCAATCAGGCGATGTTCAGCTTAACCCTGATATGACATTGAGCGACTACATCACTGACTACAAACAAAAATCTGTCAATGACCAAGTACAACAAATTATAGAAGGTTTGGGTTTGAACGGCGATTTATTACAAATGATGATGGCAAGAAAATATACCCCAGAAAATATAGACTTAGGCAAGCTAACCGAGCTAAAAAATTCGGTAGATAAAGAAAAGGCGAAAGTTTATTTTGGCGAAGCCAGAATGATTTTTTTAAGCAAAAAAATTGATGAGTTTTTGCGTAAGGTTTTGGTGGGCTGGGGGAAAATTTAGGCGGTTGGCGTTGTCGAACATGGGGTCGGTCAAAAAACGATGCCTGTCCAATTCTAAAATAGCGGTGGCGTGTCCAAACCAATAATAGGCGAAGTTTTGGCTGTCCAAAACTGATTTTATCCAATAAAATCATTAGCAAACGTCCGTTTGGGGTGTAACCATCAAAGCGAATAAAACCGCTTTTGCCTGTGGCTTGGTTGGGGTAATGGAGTAAATTATCGGTATAAAGGTTCACAAATTGCCCGTTTTTATCATAGGGCAACTGGGTAAAACGGCTTTAGTCAGGCAATGCACCCAAATTGTGATAGAGCATTATGCCTAAAATGGTGATGATAAGCGTGAGTATGCCCAAAGTGGCTAGGGTGAATTTAAGGAGTTTTTTTAAAATGGGTTTCATCATACATTGAATAAATCAAACCATTAGGAGTTGGGTGTCCTAATGGTTTTGGTTATTCCTGCTCATTACACATCTCTTCTAGCTACCCATTGAGTATGTTCTCGGCTGAACGCATTTTCAGCGTCCCCAACAAATATAGAAAACTCTTCATCTGTTGTAGCATTCAATGATTGTTCGTTAATCAGACTGATTTCATGTGCTGTTAAAGCATAAGAAGCAGATAATTCAGTATATCTTTTCGCTTGTATCCAGCTTAATAAACTGGCAGAAATCGCTATAAAAACATCAATAGGGAAACTTGTTGTCGGGTAAACAATTTTTGCAACAGCTAAAATCACAGAAATGATATTTGAAATTATCAAAATCCAAAAAAACATTTTTGCCTTATCTTTATTAAATTTGGCTTTTTTGGCATACCAAGATAACTGATTTTTTATTCTATGTTCTTGATAGTATTTTTTTCTTTCTTCTAAATTTCTACTTCTATTATTTAGCATTGCAGAAGTAATCTGTTCATCAGCTAAATAATCCGTTAATTGTTGGCAAATTTCTTTATTTTGCTCAACAATTAACTTTAATGAATTGCGAAATTCACTTTTAGCAATATCATCATCGGTTGCTTGAAAAGGCTCTGCTTTTGAAATGTATCTCCAAGTAATTGTTTTAATGGATTCTGCGACCGCTCTACCTGCATACCAATAACGGTCAGGGCGTTCTTTTGCTAAGTAAATTGAACACCCTAATGCAAACAATAGGACACATGCTTGAATGGCATAAGAAATAGGTGTTTGAGAAAATATTAACGGCAATAAAGTTGCTATAATCAAAACTAATAAATGAGTCCCCAAAGCACGAAAAAAATGCTTTTGAGACTTCAAGGAAAGTGAATCTGCTGAACGATATAATGCAGGAAAATCTTTTTCTTCCATAATGAAAACCTATATCTTAATAACCCAAACTTTGATAAACCCAGTCTTTATAAATCCAATTTTCAGAATCTTTTTGCTCCCAGTTTTCCAAAGCATAAGCAATAATTTTTGGAGAAAATGGCACAAAAATTGTGCCAGTATTTTTTAAAATTGCTGGGCAAGTATTTGGGTTCATTTGTCTTGAACCGTCTAAATTAACCGCAATTATGCGACAACCTTTTTCCAATGCAACTTCAATTTCCCAACGAACATATTTATACTTTGATTTCGTGTCTTGTCCAATTAAAGAAATGAAAGTGCCTGCCATATTAATTCTTTCTCGGCATTTTCTTTTGATATAGTCTTCATCTTCAGATTTAATTTCATTTCTTAACTGACAGTCTGTAAAGTTAAAGTCAATATTTGTATTGGCTTTCCAAGCTTGCATTAATCTATAATAATGTAAGTCTGTACTACTAAATCCTACAAAAGCTCGCGGTAATCCCATAAAAAATCTCCAAACCAGACATATAAAGTCAAGATTGGGCATTTTTCTTATTTTTCAAGTCTAAATGAGTAGGAGTTTGATTTCAGATAGCTTGAAAGTTGATTTTTTTAAACAAAAACACCGCCTTTCCCAAGACGGTGTTTTCCCCTACTCCTAAATCACCCCTTCAAACTTCCCATATCAATCACAAAGCGATATTTTACATCGCTCTTTTGTATTCGTTCATAAGCGGTCTTGATGTCTTGCATCGTTATCATTTCCACATCTGGCACGATATGATGCTCTGCACAAAAATCTAGCATTTCTTGGGTCTTGCTAATACCGCCAATCACAGATGCCAAAATGCTACGGCGACCCATAATCATTGGCACGGTGTTAATGGTTTGCGTGAGTTCGCCTGCCAAGCCGACCAGTATCAGCGTGCCGTCCAGTGCCAAAGTCGGCACATAGGGAAAAACCCATTTTGATAAAACAAGGCCTAACTTCGATGGTAGCAATGGCAGGGCTTTGGTGGTTGTGATGAATGCCAATCCAATCTGACCATTTGCCAAAAACTTTTAAAGATTTCCCCAAAACGTCCCCAAAACTTTTAGGGCGTGCCTGTCTTTTGTATTTGCCATGAAAAATAAGAAAAATTTCACGTTTTTTATGTAAAAACGGTTATTTATCGCTAACCTAATTTTAGGCAAATCTCACCGCTTACTATCCCCAAAAGCACCTACACCCCCAACAGCCCCGCTTTTTCCAGTATAAAATCAATCAACGCACGCACTCTGGCTGGTTTTTGATTGTGTTGCAAATAATACAGATACAAAGGTGGAAAATATTTCCAGTGTTGTTCTAGCACAGGGATAAAATTTGACACATCGGGCTGTTGAGCGATGATAGGCTCAAAAACTCGTCCAATACCCAAGCCTTGACGAACAGCGTCCATAACGACTTCAAGATTATTGGCAATCAAGCCAGACGGCATTTCTACCGTGATGTCTTGCCCTTTGTTATTTAGGGTTAGGGGCATTAAGCGGTTAGAAGTGGTAAACCTAAAATTGATCAGTTTGTGTTGGGGGAGGTTGGCGATTCTTTTGGGAATACCATATTGCTTTGCATAAGCAGGCGAAACATACAGCCCCAACCGAAAGGGTTCTAGTAGCTTTTTGGCAACTCGATTTTCTTCAACTTTATCCCCAAAACGAATACCCAAATCAAAATTCTCTTGCAAAATATCCACTGTACCATCATCAATGGCGATTTCTAATTCAATATCAGGGTAGCGTTGGCAGAATTCGGCAAAATGTGGTTTGATAAGTAGCCAATAGGCTATTCTTGGAATGGTGATTCTCAATTTTCCTGATGGCGTACCTTTTAAATCTTGCACTGCTTCAACGGCGACCGAAAGGGATTGCATCGCATCTTGCGTGCTTTCAAATAACCTTGTGCCAGCTTCGGTCAGCTCCATTTTTCTGGTGGTACGATGAAACAGTGGCAAGCCGATATATTGTTCTAGTAGTTTGAGTGATTGACTGACAGATGGCGGTGCAATGTGCAATTTGCGACTTGCGCCTGCAATAGAACCTTCTGCCACAATGGTGTGAAATACCGTTAGATACCCATAAACTGAGCTATTCATTGTTTATCTCATTGTTAGTTTAAATCTAATAATTAATTATAGATTACCCTTCTTATTCTATACAAATGTTTTTTCTATAATAGCCCTGCTTTTAGCGAAATTAATTCATCAAAAATAAAAGGAAAATTCAATGAAATCATTACAGTTACCCAAAGTGATGTTTGGTACTTGGTCTTGGGGTGCAGGAATGTACGGCGGTGATCAGGTATTTGGGCAAGCAATGCAAGCGGAAGATTTAAAGAGTGTATTTGATTTAGCAATCCAAAATGGCTTGAATGCGTTTGATACAGCGACCGCTTATGGCTTAGGTGCGTCAGAAGAGATATTAGCAACGTTGATGAGTGCTTATGATCGCCGTGATGTGATTGTTTCCACAAAATTTACGCCACAGTTAGCCGAAATGTATGAAAACTCTGTGGAAAAAATGTGCGATGCCAGTTTGAAACGATTTGGTACGGATTATTTGGATATTTATTGGATTCATAATCCAATGGATGTAGAACGTTGGACAGTGGGGTTAGTGCCACTATTGCAGTCGGGCAAGGTAAAAGCAGTCGGTGTATCAAATCATAATCTTGAACAAATCCGTCAAGCCAATGCCATTTTAGGCGAGTATGATTTAAAAATATCTGCGGTACAAAACCATTTTAGTTTGCTTTATCGTTCATCTGAACACGCTGGTATTTTGGATTATTGCAAACAACACGACATCACCTTTTTTGCGTATATGACGCTTGAACAAGGGGCGTTAAGTGGTAAATATCATACTCACAACCCTATGCCATCAGGCAGTGGACGGGGCGAAACCTATAATAAAGCTTTACCCCAATTAGAAAAATTGACCGATGCAATGCACGTTATCGGGCAAAAATACAATGCCAATATCGCTCAAATCGCTGTTGCTTATGCTATTAACAAGGGTGCAGTGCCGATTTTGGGGGCAACCAAACCTGAACATATTACTGATGCACTCAATGCTACCCATATTGTGTTAAATGCAAGTGAGATAACCCAATTAGAGCAATTAGCACAGCAGACAGGTGTTGATACTCGTGGTGCGTGGGAATCACCGATGGTATAAAGCAAGAAGCGGTCAGATTAAAGGTATTTTTTGCAAATTTGACCGCTTTAAAATGAGTAAGTGTAGATGATAAATAGACGAAATTTTTTGGCTCTATCAGGAGTAATCGCAGGCGAGATGATGCTATTGAAAGGAAGTTTTGCTGAAACTGGGCATATTGCTAAAACGCAATTACCATCACCATTAAAAATTATTGCAGTTGAAGAACATATTCAAAGCCCAGTGTTAGCCAGAGCATCAATGCCAGCTATTTTACAGCAAGCACCTTATTTAACGGATTGGGGAAAAGATGTGGTAGATAAAGTAACAGATTTAAGTCGTCCACAGGTAATTGCTAGCGATCTTTCCTTGGGTAAACTGTTTGAAATAGGGCAGAATCGTTTAAACGAAATGAATGAATACGGAATAGATATGCAGATGCTTTCTTATGCAGGTATTCCACAAGCCATAGACGGAAAAGAAAGTTTACATATTATTCAGGCTGCAAATAATCATTTAGCGGAAATGGTTAAAAGTAACCCAAATAGATTTGGTGGTTTTGCGACATTACCTTGGCACGATGTAGGAGCTGCTATTGGTGAATTAGAACGCTGTGTAAATGAGCTGGGCTTAAAAGCGGTGCTGATTAATGGCAGACCAAGTATGGATTTTCTCGACCACGAACGTTATTTACCTATTTTGCAGCGTTTGGGTGAATTAGAAATTCCGTTATTTTTACATCCTGGTCTTCCGTTTCACCATATTCAACAAACCTATTATCAAGGGTTTAGTCGGGAAGTTTCTGCTCGTTTTTCTATGTTTGGTTGGGGGTGGCATAATGAATGTGGTATTCAATTAATACGTTTAATTTTGGCTGGTATTTTTGATAAATGCCCTAAATTACAAGTGATTAGTGGACACTGGGGAGAATTAGTACCTTATTATTTACAACGCCTTGATGATAGTATTCCACAAGAAGCCACAGGTTTGAGCCGAACTATTAGTCAAACCTATCGTGAACATATTTATGTTACCCCAAGTGGAATGTTGAGTTTACCCCATTTAGAATTTATTCGAGCATTTATGGGAAGTGAGCGAATTTTATTCTCGGTAGATTATCCTTATCTTTCTCTTAACGGAGCAAGAAAATGGCTTGAAGATTTACCTATCTCACAACAAGAGAAAGAGAATATCGCATTTAGAAACGCGGAACGTTTATTTAAGCTAATCTAAATTTTAGTAACAAAGAGAGTAATCAAATGAAGAAATTATTAACCGCCCTTTTATTTTCAACGGCAATCACCGCCCAAGCTACTCCTATTTTTAATATTTTTGAATTAGGCATACAAGCAGGGCAAGAAGCCCTTTACGATGACGTGGGGACGCATAACATCACCACTTCACTGAAGAATGAAGCGGGGACTTTGGCGATGTATTCTGCCAAGCGAAGTGATATGCCACAAATGGCTTATATGTTTGAAATGTATGCAGATGAATCAGCCTATCAAACGCATATTCAATCGGAACAATATCGTTATTTTTTATCTCGCTCCCCCGATATTTTGACACAGCACAAACGCAAGATTAGCGTTGAACCGTATTTTTTAGCAGATAAAACGATTGAGCAAACCAAAGATACGATAAATCGTTTTGTGATTTTGGATATTAAGTCTGAATATCATCAAGCATTTGCTCAATCGCTAGTGAAAGTGATGAAAAGTGCGATTGATAATGAAGATGGTGTATTAGCGGTTTATGCCTTAAAAGATAAAACAGATAGCCATCGTTGGTATCTGTATGAGATTTACGCCAATGAACAGGCGTATCAAGCACTTCGTCAAACGGCTTACTTTCAAAAATATTTAACACAGACCGCTCAAATGATAGAGCATAGACAAGTTGTTGCTATTGCTCCAAGTTTATTGATGAATAAAGGAAATGTGCGTTTTATTGCGGAGTGATTATTAGTTTAAAGCTAATAATGAATGATAAAATACCTATCTTATCATTATAAATGATGAAGATATAATGTACGCATCTTAAATGATGATGTTAGAGGAAACACCAATGTCAAATGTCTTAATTATTTCGGGACACCCAAATTTAAAACAATCCATTGCTAATCAAGCCATTATTGATGAATTAGCACAGTTATTGCCACAAGCCCACATTCGTAAGCTAGACGAACTTCATCAGCACTATGAATTTGATGTGGCAACAGAGCAGCAAGCATTAGAAAACGCCGATATTATTGTATGGCAAGTACCATTTTATTGGTATGCAATGCCTGCTTTAATGAAAAAATGGCTAGATGATACCTTTGTTCACGGTTTTGCTCACGGATCGGGGGCAAAATTAGCAGGTAAGAAATTATTGGTTTCAATCACCACAGGTGCACCTGATACCGCTTATCAAAAAGATGGATTTTTCCAGCATACGATGGAAGATTATCTGGCTGGTTTTAAAACCACCGCGACACTTTGTCAATTATCTTATTGCGGTGCAATGTGGCTAAATGGCGTAAGCTACGTTGGGCGAGATGAACAAGCTATCTTAGAACAGCAAGCCCAAGCACGCCGTTATGCCAAAGAGCTTGCCAATAAAATCACCACCCTATAAACCAAAAGGACATAACCAATGTATATTATTGATATTGTATTAGATAACAGCAAAATCCCCGCAGAACAAGCCGAAGATTTACTTAATCAGCACCGAACGTGGTTTGCTCAATACCACCGATCAGGACACTTTTTGATGTTAGGTCCTTATCTTGACCAACAATTTGCAGGTGTGGTGATTGCTCAAACACAAGACCGAGCAGAGTTAGATCGTATTTTGCAAGAAGATGTGTATTACCCCACTCAACAAGCGGTTTATACGGTGCGTGAATTTAAAGCGGTAATGGTTGCTGATGCCACACCGTTTAAAGATAAATAGGCATATAGCAAGCGGTGGGATTTCTCTTAATTTTTGTAACTGCAAAATTTTAGGCAAATCTCACCGCTTTATTATTAAATCTTGACTAGTTATCTCGGATTAAATCACAATCTCGGCAACAGCAATACCCACTAAGCAAGCTACGACGACACCAATCAAACCTGGCATCATAAAACTGTGGTTGAAGTAGTATTTACCAATTTTGGTTGTGCCTGTTACGTCAAAGTTTACTGTTGCAATATCAGATGGATAGTTCGGGATAAAGAAGTAAGCGTAAGTTGCTGGCATCAAACCAATCAATAATGGGGCAGGTAAACCTAGTCCAATCCCCACAGGTAACATCATTACTGCGGTGGCTGCTTGGCTGTTGATCACCACAGATACGGCGAATAGGGCAAGGGCGAATGTCCAAGGATAGGTTTCAACCATACCTGTAATGCCTGCTTTGAATTGTGGCATTGCGTATTGGAAGTAAGTATCACTCATCCACGCAATCCCGAAAATAGCAATCGCTGCAACCATTCCAGATTTAAATACTACGCCGTTTGGTACAGTTTGTGGGTTGGTTTTAGTTGCAAGTAAAATGAGCCCACCAAAGCAGAGCATCATCATTTGAATAATTAATGACATTGAGATAGGTTTGATTTTCTCCCCTGTGCCGACAGTACGAATTTCAGGGAACATAGCGATAACCACGATGACAACGAGCGAGAGCAGGAATAGGTAAACTGCTTTTTTAGCATTAGGTGGCAGTGCATCATTTAAGGTTGTGCTGGTTGTACTGAGAATACGTTCACGCCAAATAGGATCTTGTAAACGGCGTTGATATTCAGGATCGTCTTCTAACTCTTTACCACGACGTAAACTGTAAAGCGAAAGTGCCACAGTACCAGCAAATGTGGCAGGTACGGTAACAGCAATAATGCTTAATAGGGTAACGTGTTCAAAGCCTGGTAAAGCGGATATTTTCGCAAGATAAAATACCACTGCCGCAGAAAGTGGGCTAGATGTGATTGCTAATTGAGATGCCACAGAAGCTGCAGCCATAGGGCGTTCTGGACGGATCTTATTTTTAAGTGCTACGTCTGCAATAATTGGCATTACAGAATAGACAGAATGACCCGTTCCAAGCATAAATGTCATTACATAAGTAACTAATGGCCCGAGCAATGTTACACGTTTAGGATTTTTACGCAGAATTTTTTCTGCCACTTGTAACATAAATTTTAAGCCTCCCGCTGCCTCTAAAATAGATGCACAGGTTACAACGGCTAAAATAATCAGCATTACATCAATGGGTGCTTTTCCGACAGGCATTCGAAGGATAAAAACTTCTACCACCAATCCAATTCCAGATACCACCCCTAAACCAATGCCGCCGTAGCGGCTTCCTGCATATAAAAATGCAAGTAATAGTAGAAACTCAAAATAGAGCATATTGACCTCGTTAAAATTAAAAAACTGACGCTATTTTACATTCAATTATTTTTATTTCCGAATACATAGTTTTAACTAAATCAAAGAAATTGAAAATTATTTATTGAGAAGGAAAAATGGGCTGATTAGAATAGCTACCCTTTACTTAACTATTCGGAGTTTACAATGAAATTACTTACCAAAACGACAATGGCAACTATTCTTGGGCTAGTTATGGCTGTTTCTGCACAAGCAGCACCGAAAGAGCCTTATACTCAAGCTGGGTTTAATACAAGACAAGCAGAAGAGCAACAAGCTCCGATCCATTGGGTTTCAATCGCACAAATTAAAGAAAGTTTGAAAGATAAGCCACCAATGAATGTTAGCTTTGATATTGATGATACGGTATTAGCGAGCAGTGGCTGTTTCTATTACGGTAAAGAGAAGTATTCGCCAAATGATTATAGTTATCTGAAAAATCAAGATTTCTGGGACGAGATCAATGCAGGTTGTGATAAATACTCTATTCCAAAACAGGTTGCAAAAGAGCTTATTGATATGCACCAAGAGCGTGGCGATCAAATCTTCTTTATTACAGGTCGCACAGCAGGTAAAGACGATCAAGTTACCCCGTTGTTAGCAAAAACATTTAATGTAAAAAATATGCAACCTGTTAATTTTATGGGCGGACACGGTCAAGAACAATTAAAGACCAAATACAATAAAGCAGCAGGTATCTTAAAACATAATGTACAGTTACATTATGGCGATAGTGATGATGATATTCTTGCTGCTAAGGAAGCGGGTATTCGTGGTATTCGAGTATTACGAGCGACAAATTCAACCTATACCCCTTTCCCACAAGCAGGCGGTTATGGTGAAGAAGTTATCGTAAATTCTAGCTATTAATTCAGCATCTATTCATTTTTAAGCGGTTAGATATGCTATATTTTTTACAGATCTAACCGCTTTATTCTTCTCTAACATCTCTATTATTTTGCTAAATTTGCTAAAAATGTGATCTGGATTACAAAACTAAAACGTTTTAGCAAATTTTGCTTTTTAAGCTAAAACGTTTTAGTTAGAATGTGTGTGGTTAATTTTTATATTCAACACTCATCAAATAGGTGGTAACTATGAACTTCCCTCAAATTGCTCAGCAAGTAATTGATAAACTTGGTGGCAAAGAAAACATTTCAGCGGCGGCACATTGTGCAACTCGTTTACGTATGGTTGTAAAAGACGAAAGTCTTATTGATAAAGAAGGCATTGAAAATATTGATGGCGTAAAAGGTCAGTTTTCAGTTGCTGGGCAATATCAAATTATTTTCGGTTCAGGTACGGTAAATAAGGTTCACGCTGAATTGACAAAAATGTTAGGCATCGGCGATATGACAACATCAGAAGTTGCTAGTGCTGGGGCAGAAAAACAAAATCCATTACAACGTGCAGTTAAAGGGTTAGCTGACATCTTTGTTCCGATTATCCCAGCTATCGTAGCAGGCGGTTTGCTGATGGGAATTCACTCAATGCTAACGGCAAAAGGGTTCTTTGCTGAAGGAGTAAACGTAGTTGATATGTATCCTGGCATTGCAGATTTAGTTGATTTAATGAATACCTTTGCGAATGCACCGTTTGTATTTTTACCTGTTTTATTAGGCTTTTCTGCAACCCGTAAATTTGGTGGTAACCCATTCTTAGGGGCTGCGTTGGGTATGTTATTAGTTCACCCTGCATTAGCAGATGGCTGGAACTATGCTTTAACGCTCGCAAAAGGTAACATTCAATATTGGAATGTACTTGGTTTAGAAATTGAAAAAGTAGGTTATCAAGGCACTGTTATTCCAACTTTAGTTTCTGCGTGGGTATTAGCAACCTTAGAGAAAGGTTTCCGTAAAATTGTCCCTTCTTTCTTAGATAACTTAATTACTCCGTTATTCTCGTTATTTATCGCAGGCTTCTTAGCATTTACTGTAATTGGGCCTTTAGGTCGTGAAGCTGGCTCATTGATTAGTGCAGGTTTAACGTGGTTATATGATAGTTTAGGCTTTATCGGTGGAGCAATCTTCGGTACTTTCTATGCACCAATTGTTATCACAGGTATGCACCAAACCTTCATTGCAGTAGAAACACAATTATTAGCAGAAGTGGCGAACACTGGCGGTACATTTATCTTCCCAATTGCTGCAATGTCAAACGTGGCACAGGGTGCAGCTTGTTTAGGTGCAGCATTTGTAATGAAAGATGCGAAAACGCGTGGTATCGCAGTGCCTTCTGGTATTTCAGCCTTACTTGGTATTACTGAACCAGCAATGTTTGGGGTAAATTTACGTTTCCGTTATCCATTTATTGCCGCAATGATCGGTGCAGGTGTATCAAGTGCCTTTATCGCATTCTTCAATGTAAAAGCGATTGCATTAGGTGCAGCAGGTTTACCAGGTATTCCATCAATTAAACCTGAGAGTTTAGGTATGTATTGTGTAGGAATGGCAATTTCAGCAGCATTAGCCTTTACCATTACGGTTATTTTGGGTAAACGTGCTCAAGCAAAAGCATAAGAGTTAAATTAAACTGATAAAAAAAACCACCTAATCGTAAGAGAAGGTGGTTTTTTATTGGTGTAATGGACAAAATAGTTGCTGATTTTCCCCATTACACCGATTCTACAACATATCGCTTAGAAACGACCTGTTAAGCTCAACTCTGCACCATAGCGTTTTGAGCCGTAAATGCCACGCTCAATATAAGGCAGGACACTCACTTCCATATTCGG
>NZ_LEKM01000142.1 GCF_009761375.1 Ursidibacter arcticus
AATGATTCAGACTGATGACAAACCCCAATTTGTTGTATTCAATAAACGGACGCCAGCGTGGCGTCCCTACACAACAAAATAAAATCTGTTATTTTTCAATTGGTTATAACTTTTCTTGTAGGGACGCCACGCTGGCGTCCGAATGAAAAAAGACTTTGTCAATAATCTGAAAACATTGATATTTGGTACAGTTATTCAAATTATGCGATAATGATCGACAAATAGAACTATCCTGCTTTACAGCTTTAGAAGGCATTATGCAACATATCGATATTCGTGGGGCAAGAACCCATAATCTAAAAAATATCAACTTAATTTTACCTAGAGATAAATTTATTGTTATTACTGGTTTATCAGGGTCAGGAAAATCTTCCTTAGCTTTTGATACCCTTTATGCCGAAGGGCAACGCCGTTATGTTGAATCACTTTCAGCTTACGCTCGTCAATTTTTATCGTTAATGGAAAAGCCTGATGTTGATCATATTGAAGGGCTTTCTCCTGCCATTTCGATTGAGCAAAAATCAACTTCTCATAACCCACGTTCAACGGTTGGTACGGTAACTGAAATTCACGACTATTTACGTTTACTTTTTGCTAGAGTCGGTGAACCACGTTGCCCAGATCACGGCACACCACTGGCTGCACAGACGATTTCACAAATGGTTGATCGTGTATTGGAAGAGCCAGAAGGAAAACGTTTGATGTTGCTAGCTCCTGTGGTTAAAGAGCGTAAAGGGGAACATGTAAAACTTTTAGAGAATCTGACCGCTAATGGTTATATTCGAGCCCGAATTGACGGGGAAATTTGTGATCTTTCTGACCCGCCTAAACTTGAGTTACAGAAAAAACATACCATTGAAGTAGTGGTTGATCGTTTTAAAGTGCGAGCGGATATAGCTACTCGCTTGGCAGAATCTTTTGAAACGGCACTGGATCTATCTGGTTCTACAGCCATTATTGCCGATATGGACGATCCCTCTGCGGAAGAATTACTGTTTTCATCCAGTTTTGCTTGTACTGAGTGTGGTTATTCTTTAAATGAACTCGAACCACGTTTATTTTCATTCAATAACCCTGCTGGAGCTTGTCCAACTTGTGATGGTTTAGGGGTTCAACAATATTTTGATGAACGCAAAGTTGTGCAAAATCCTGAAATCTCATTAGCAAATGGGGCAATTAAAGGGTGGGATCGCCGTAGTTTCTACTATTTTGGTTTACTTAAAGCGGTCGCTAAACATTACAATTTTGATATTGAGACGCCATTTAATGAGCTGCCGAAGAAAATCCAACAAATTGTGCTAAACGGCTCAAAAGATGAAATTGAGTTCCTGTATGTGAATGATCGGGGCGATAGTGTTAAACGTGTTCACGCTTTTGAAGGTGTGCTTAACAATATGGCTCGCCGTTATAAAGAAACTGAATCTAATTCAGTGCGTGAAGAATTAGCTAAATATATCAATAATCGAGCTTGTACAGATTGTGAAGGCTCTCGTTTACGCAAAGAGGCACGTTATGTCTTTATTGAAAAAACGAATTTACCGATGGTATCAGAAAAAAGTATCGGTGAAGCTCTCGACTTTTTCGATAAGCTGAATTTAGTAGGCCAAAAAGCCAAAATTGCAGAAAAAATTCTGAAAGAAATTCGAGAGAGATTACAATTTTTAGTCAATGTCGGTTTGAATTATCTCTCATTATCTCGTTCGGCTGAAACGCTATCAGGAGGAGAAGCTCAGCGGATCCGTCTTGCAAGCCAAATTGGTGCAGGGCTAGTTGGGGTAATGTATGTGTTAGATGAACCTTCTATCGGTTTACACCAACGAGATAACGAACGTCTGCTAAATACCCTAATTCATTTACGCAATTTGGGGAATACCGTTATTGTGGTTGAACACGATGAAGATGCGATAATGGCGGCAGATCATATTGTGGATATTGGTCCTGGTGCTGGTGTTCACGGTGGAAACGTGATCGCTCAGGGAACAGCTCAAGAAATTATGCAAAGTGAAGTGTCATTGACGGGGAAATTCTTATCTGGGCGTGAGAAGATTGAGATCCCAGCACAACGAACACCAAGAGATGCTACTAAACTGCTGACATTAAAAGGGGCAAAAGGCAATAATTTAAAAGAAGTGGATTTAGAGATTCCGGTTGGGTTATTTACTTGTATTACTGGGGTTTCGGGTTCAGGTAAATCGACCTTAATCAACGATACTTTATTCCCTATTGCACAAAATGCGTTAAATCGTGCTGAAAATAGCAATGTTGCCCCTTATAAAAGTATTGATGGGCTTGCACATTTTGATAAAGTGATCGACATCAACCAAAGCCCGATTGGACGTACACCACGCTCAAATCCTGCGACTTACACAGGGTTATTTACACCTATTCGTGAACTTTTCGCAGGTACACAAGAGGCAAGAGCAAGGGGATATAACGTGGGACGCTTTAGCTTTAATGTGCGTGGTGGACGTTGTGAAGCTTGCCAAGGTGATGGGGTAATTAAAGTGGAGATGCACTTCTTACCTGATGTTTATGTTCCTTGTGATCACTGTAAAGGCAAACGTTATAATCGTGAAACCCTTGAAATTCGCTATAAGGGTAAGACGATTCATCAAGTGTTAGATATGACGGTAGAAGAGGCTCGTGAGTTTTTTGATGCTGTTCCTATGATTGCCCGCAAATTACAAACGCTGATTGATGTGGGATTATCGTATATCCGCTTAGGGCAATCTTCTACTACACTTTCAGGCGGTGAAGCTCAACGTGTTAAGTTAGCAACGGAACTCTCAAAACGAGATACAGGTAAAACACTCTATATTTTAGATGAACCAACCACAGGTTTACATTTTGCCGATATTAAACAGCTACTCAGTGTGTTGCACCGCTTACGAGATCAAGGCAATACGATTGTTGTAATTGAGCATAATTTAGATGTAATTAAAACAGCTGATTGGATTGTCGATCTCGGGCCTGAAGGTGGAGCAGGTGGCGGACAAATTATTGCGACAGGTACACCAGAGCAAGTCGCTGAAGATAAACATTCTCACACTGCAAGATTTTTAAAGGCTATCCTTGCTAAAGGTTAAAACTTATTACTTAAAAGCTAATCAAGCGGTAAGATTGATTTAAAAATTTGTAAAAAAATAAGCGAATCTTACCGCTATACATAAGCTAAAGACTGCAGAATAAAAGGACAAAAAATGGAATATCAATTTACTCATACAATGCACGGTGTTGTGGCTAAATGTTCAATGGATCACGAAGCTTTCGCACGTTGGCTAAATACCGAACTCTCAAATAATCCAAAAGAGTTACAAGATATTTTTACTGAAATTGCTAAATGCCGTATTGCACCAAATTATGAAGCTATTTTTGAAGGCAAAGAATATACGCTCTATTTAAGTGCCGATGAAGTAATGGCAAAAGCTAACAATTTGGATATGGCATTTGATGATTTAGATGAAATGGAAGAAGGGTTTAATTTCTATAACGAAGAAAGTATCGCTTTTTGTGGATTAGAAGATTTTGAAGCATTTCTACAGGCTTATCAACGGTTTGTGAATACACTTCACTAGAATAAGGTGTAATGGACAAAATGGTTGTTAATAATTTTACTATCTATAACTATTAACAATCATTTTGCTTATTTCACAACCCTATCTATTTTACCTTTATGCTATTTTCCCATTACCGCAATATGTACGGTAATTTCTTCTCGATCGTGATACAAATGCTTGGCTTGAATGGAAAACCAAAGTCCTTGTTTATTCAGTTCTTCTTCTAAATAATTCAAACAAAGTTTGACTTCTTGATAACGCTTTTTCATTGGTAGTTTTAAGTTGAATATCGTTTCTCTACACCAACCATTGATAAGCCATTTTGCAATCAATTTAGCAATACGCATTGGTTGCTCCACCATATCACAAACTAACCAATCAATCTGTTTACGTTTTGGTGGTTGGAATTTAAAACCATCTTCCGAACAATGCTCAATACGCCCTGTATCGTGTAAACTTTCTGCCATTTTTCCGTGATCGACTGCATAAACAAATAAGCCACGCTTTACTAATTGATATGTCCAACCACCAGGACAAGCCCCAAGATCGACCCCGATCATCTGTTCGTTTAACCGTTTTTTCTCATCATTTGTAGGAATAAAACTCAAAATAGCTTCTTCTAACTTTAGGGTAGAACGACTTGGTGCATCAGCCGGAAATTTTAAACGGGGTATGCCCATTAAAAATGGCGAGCGATTATGATTATAGGCATAACCAACATAACATTTACCCGAACCTATAAATAAAATATGTAAGCTAACACTGTTTTTACTGCTCTCTTTTGCTCCTAGCCACCCTTGTTTTTTGAGTGCAGTACGCAATGGCACAGTAAACTTACGACAAAAGGTCAGTAATTCTTTCGCCTCATTCGTATCAGGCGTTTCCACCACAATATCACTACTTAAAATTGGGTTAATCGCTTGATATACTTCAATAATAGGGCTAATACGATCCTTTTCAGGTAAATTTTGAAGTAATTCGCCCACTACAAACATTTGACGGACAAAAATCAGTTCTGTAAGTTTTAATTCTTGAGCAAGGCGATCCGCTTCGTTTGGCTGATAACATTCAAAAATCACAAAACCGCTCTGCTCTTTTAAATTTGCAAAGCCAAAAATACCAAGATCAGCGGCTTTATCGGTTATTTCGCCAGCAACTTCTTTCTCAAAACCTGCTCGACAGAGTAATGCTAATTTATTCATTTTATTATTCTACTACTTATTAAGATTTAGGTTTTCTCACACTAATATAGGCAAGTGCTGCCCAGCCAATCAGAAAAATCGTACCGCCAATTGGCGTTGTCCAAACAAAAATACGGCTAGCCCCAAGTGCTAAAAGATACAAGCTACCACTAAAAAAGAGTGTACCCAATACCCAACTGCCACCAATAATATTAAAGGCTTTCGCTCTGCAAGCGGGGGGATTTTGCCCTAAATTTGCAACTTGAAACAATCCCAATCCTAGCAACGCTAAAGTATGAAACATCTGGTATTTTAACCCTGTATCAATCCACGCTAATGCTTTGGGTTCAAGCGTTTTCTCTAAACCGTGAGCAGCAAATGCACCAAAAGCAATACAAAAAAATCCGCTTAATGCGGAAAGAAATAACCATCTATTTTTCATCATAACTCTCACCAAAATACTTAATTACTCCCATTATATCTCAAAGCTGTATGCTCATAAAAAAAATCTGCACCCTACTCAGTGAATATTCACTTTTGGGATACAGATTTTAAATTTTACTACTTTTACTAACTAGCTAATTATAGATAGTTAATTACCATTGGTAACCAATACCAACAGATCCACCAAAGTCTCCACGAGAATTTGCGTTACCCTGAAGTTTAAAGATTGTTTTACCATTATCAGATGCACGAGAGTAACCTACTGCAACCGCACTTTGACCTTTAAATGTACCAGCAGAAGCCGCTACCATTGATTTACCAGGAACATACACTTGCGGTAAACCTGCAGCTGCATTCGCACCAGCAATACCCGCACGCAGATGTTTATCTACCTTGTTGATACGAGTATTTACTGTATCAACACGTTGTTCAACCTTGTTAATACGAGTATTTGCTTCATCGACACGTTGTTCAACCTTATTAATACGAGTATTTACAGTTCCAATACGTTGCTCAAGCTGAGCTACATTCACTGCATCTGTTGGTGCAGTACCTTCCGCAACATTAGTAATTTTCTTACCACCAGCATTGATGCCATTAGCATCAATTCTAACCGTACCTACGGTAACTACACCATGATCAACATTTCGTAGATCTAACTCAACAACACCATCATTAATAACACCCTCAACATCAGCGGTGCCTACACCTTTGATTAAGACGTTTTTAATTGAGTTACTGTCTTTACCATCTTTTACGGTAAACGACTTCGGTCCAGCTTTATCGGTGATGGTAATAGTTTTGGTGCCTTTATTGTCGTCATCGACTTTAACTTCTGGGCTAAAGCCGTCTTGACCGTCTTCGCCTTTATCGCCTTTAGGACCGCCACCAGGACCACGTTCACCTTGAGGACCTTTGTCGCCGGTTTCACCTTTATCGCCGGGTTCGCCTTTGTCGCCGGTTTCACCTTTGTCGCCGGTTTCGCCTTTGTCGCCGGTTTCGCCTTTGTCGCCAGTCTCACCTTTATCACCTTGGACGCCTTGGATACCTTGAGGGCCTTGTTCGCCGTCTTTACCATCTTTGCCGTCTTTACCGTCTTTACCATCTACACCAGGTTCACCTTGTGGACCTTGAGGACCTGCGATACCTTGTTCACCTTGTGGGCCTTTCTCGCCGTCAGGACCTTTGGCACCTTGCGGGCCTTGGATACCTTGAATACCTTGCTCACCTGGCTGACCTTTATCGCCTTGCGGACCTTTGTCACCACGGTCGCCTTTTTCGCCTTTGTCACCAGTTTCACCTTTATCACCGGTTTCACCTTTTTCGCCACCGTTTGGACCAGGCAAGCCACGAGGACCTTGTTCACCACGTTCACCTTTCTCACCTTTGTCACCACGGTCGCCTTTTTCGCCTTTGTCACCTTGAGGACCTTTGGCACCTTCAGCACCTTGAATACCTTGGACACCTTGAGGACCTTGCTCGCCTTGCTCGCCTTTTTGACCTCTTTCGCCCTGTTCACCTTGGATACCTTGGGCGCCTTGAGCACCTTGTTCGCCGGCTTTACCGTCTTGACCGTCTTTGCCGTCCTTACCGTCTACACCTGGCGCACCTTGTGGACCTTGGATGCCTGGATCACCTTGAGGACCTTTGTCGCCAGTTTCGCCTTTGTCGCCGGT
>NZ_LEKM01000143.1 GCF_009761375.1 Ursidibacter arcticus
ATTTTAATTGGTTTATTGATAGTAAAAGCTAGGCTCAATGCCTAGCTCAGACTGATGACAAACCCCAATTTGTTGTATCCAATTAACGGACGCCAGCGTGGCGTCCCTACATAACAAAATAAAATCTGTTATTTTTCAATTGGTTATAACTTTCCTTGTAGGGGCGCCACGCTGGCGTCCGAATGAAAAAAAACTTTGTCAATAATCTGCCGATTTTATTAAAATCGTTATCTAGGTCTGAAGAAAAAATCGGTTACAGTAAAAAAGGATTGAAAGCCTTAACAGGTAGCTCAAACTTCAATCCAATGTTGAATTTTGACCGTCAAGAGTTTGAAATTTCTCGCCCTAAAAAGCAGAAAGGAATGAGTATTTCAGGCTACCAACCGAAATTACAGCTGATTATTCACAATGCTCAGTTTGATATTATTGATGCAAGTGGTGACTATATTTTAAAGCCATCTCCCGACAATTTCCCATTTCTAGCTGAAAATGAACACGCTACAATGCAAGTAATGAAAGCGTTGAAATTTGATATGCCTGAAAATGGCTTAGTTTATTTCAACACCGATAATCCAGCTGAAAAGAATTTTGCGTTTGTAATCAAGCGGTATGATCGGGCTGAAAATTTGCAAATTCATCAAGAACAACTTGATGGAGCAATGGGAATTACCGAAAAATATGGCAAAATTAAGGACGATGGCGAGCAATATGTAAGCTATGAGCGAGTGGTAAAATTTATTTTAAACAATGTTACTCAAGCGAATTTAGCCTTACAGAAAACACTGTTTTTGAGAGTAGTGTATGCCTATTTACTCGGTAATAACGATCTTCATTTACGCAACTTTTCGTTAATCATTGCTCGAAACGGTAATATTTCGCTTGCCCCTGTTTATGACTTTGTTTCCGTCAAACCTTATGCGGAAGTGTTTAATGACAGCTTGTTAGCCTTGCCACTGTTGGAAAAAGAAGAGGGCGGAAATCAGCTGGCAGATGGTTTTGAAACTCAATATGGTTGCTATTTAGGAATGGATTTTATCGAATTTGGTAAAAATATCGGTCTGAGTGAAAAATTTTGCCAAAAATTGTTAGTGGATTTGCCTAAAGCAAGCGACAAAATTCACGAAATCTATCAAAATTCATTTATGCCGTTAGAGCATCAGCAACAAGTGTTACAATGTTATCAACATCGGTTAGGATATTTACAGATTTTTAATGAACCAAAATTATAAAAGGAAATAAAAAACAATGGCGTGGGTACAAATTCGTTTAAATAGTACAGATAAGCAAGCTGAGCAGATCAGCGACTTTTTAGAAGAAATCGGGGCAGTATCGGTTACCTTTATGGATAGCCAAGATACCCCTATTTTTGAACCACTCCCTGGCGAAACTCGCTTGTGGGGCAACACAGATGTGGTGGCATTATTTGATGCTGAAACGGATATGCAACTTATCGTAGAGGCGTTGATCACTAGCCAGCTTGTGTCGGCAGATTTTGCCCATAAAATTGAGCAAATTGAAGATAAGGATTGGGAAAGAGAGTGGATGGATAACTTCCACCCGATGCAATTTGGTAAACGTTTATGGATCTGCCCAAGTTGGCGTGAAATTCCCGATCCAACCGCAGTCAATGTAATGCTCGACCCTGGGCTTGCTTTTGGTACAGGCACTCACCCAACCACAGCTCTCTGTTTAGCTTGGTTAGATAGCCTTGATTTACAAGGAAAAACAGTCATTGATTTTGGTTGTGGTTCTGGCATTTTAGCGATTGCCGCACTTAAATTAGGTGCAAAACAAGCAATTGGTATTGATATTGACCCACAAGCTATTTTAGCTAGCCGTAACAATGCAGAGGCGAATGGTGTAGCGGATAGATTACAACTCTTTCTTGCAAAAGATCAGCCAAAAGATTTGCTTGCTGATGTGGTTGTGGCAAACATTCTCGCAGGTCCACTCAAAGAACTCGCCCCACAAATTATCACCTTAGTGAAACCGCAAGGCGACTTAGGCTTATCAGGTATTTTAGCGACACAAGCAGAATCTGTGTGTGAAGCCTATCAACAAGCCTTTCATCTTGACCCTGTTGAAGAAAAAGAAGAGTGGTGTAGAATCACTGGCGTAAAATCCTAGTTTATTGATAATACGATTATTGTATTTGGACACATAGCGTGTCCATTACACCCAATTTTAGTCTCCACGAGTGCTATTGAGAGAATCATAATATTTAGAAAACTAAGTCATAACCTAAATTTATATTGGTTTTGATGATTGATATTATGATAGAAGATTGACGCAATTTCGTAAATTCGTAATTTTTGCTTTCATTCCCCCTTTATTCGCTATATTATTGCAGATTATTTTAGGGCGTTATGATGACGCTATTCACGCTGAATTTTTATTCAGATTTTTGCCTTTTCTCAACAATACCCTAGGGGGAAAACAAAAATAAATGGAAAAGTTAGATCAAAAACCAATTATTGAGCTTCGTTCTATAACGAAACGTTATGGTGATAAAACAATTATTGATAACTTAAATCTTACCATTAACGATGGTGAATTTTTAACAATTTTAGGTCCATCGGGTTGTGGTAAAACCACTGCATTACGTTTGATTGCGGGTTTTGAAGAATTAACGGAAGGTTCAATTATTTTGGATGGACAAGATGTGTCTAACATTCCTGCGGAACAACGCCCTGTCAATACCGTATTCCAAAGTTATGCCCTTTTCCCACATATGACCATTTTTGAAAATGTGGCATTTGGTTTAAGAATGCAGAAAGTAGCTGAAAGTGAAATTAAACCGCGTGTAATGGACGCTTTGCGAATGGTTCGTCTTGAAGAAATGGCAGGACGTAAACCTTCCCAACTTTCTGGCGGTCAGCAACAACGTATTGCGATTGCGCGTGCTGTCGTTAATAAGCCGAAAGTACTTCTATTAGATGAATCACTTTCTGCACTCGACTATAAATTGCGTAAAGAGATGCAAAATGAGCTAAAAGCTTTACAGCGTCAATTAGGTATCACCTTTATTTTCGTTACTCACGATCAAGAAGAAGCATTAACAATGTCTGATCGTATTATTGTGATGAATAAAGGAAATATTGAACAAGATGGTTCACCTCGTGAAATTTATGAAGATCCGAGCAATTTATTCGTTGCACGCTTTATCGGTGAAATTAACGTATTCGATGCAACTGTAATTGAGCGTGTTAGTGAGAAAACCGTAAAAGCGAACGTAGAAGGACGTATCTGTGAGATTTATACAGATATGCCAGTTCACCCAAATCAAAAACTTAAAGTATTGCTTCGTCCTGAAGATATCTTGATTGAAGAGCTTGATGAAAACGAAAGTTCAAAAGCTATTATCGGACATATCAGCGACCGTACTTATAAAGGTATGACGTTAGAGTCTAACGTTATTCTTGATCATAATCAGATGAAAGTATTGGTTAGTGAATTCTTTAACGAAGACGATCCGCATATGGATCACTCAGTAGGTCAGAAAGTGGCACTAACGTGGCACGAAGGCTGGGAGGTTGTACTCAACGATGAAGGTCGCTAGTAATAAATTCCAAAATATTACGGTTGGAGTTATTTTCGGTTGGTTGATTTTTTTCGTCTTAATTCCAAATTTACTGGTGCTATTTACCAGTTTTATGACGAAAGACAGTAGCAACCTAATTGAATTTACCTTCTCAGTAGATAGTTATAGTCGTTTAATTGATCCGCTATATTCACAAGTGTTGTGGAACTCACTTTATATGGCAGGGATCTCAACGATTATTTGTTTAGTGATTGGTTATCCTTTTGCATTTATGATTGCAAAATTACCAACGAAATATCGCCCATTTTTGTTATTTCTGGTGGTGTTACCGTTTTGGACCAACTCGCTGATCCGAATTTATGGAATGAAGATTTTCCTAGGGGTAAAAGGAATTTTAAATGAAACATTACTCAGCTTAGGTATTATTGATACGCCAATTCGTATTTTAAATACTGAGATTGCGGTAGTTATTGGTCTAGTTTATATCCTATTACCATTTATGATTTTGCCACTTTATTCTTCCATCGAAAAAATTGATGGTCGCTTACTTGAAGCTGCAAAAGATCTAGGTGCAAATGCGTTCCAACGCTTTATTCGAGTGATTATTCCACTTACAATGCCAGGTATTGTTGCAGGGTGCTTATTAGTACTACTTCCTGCAATGGGAATGTTCTATGTGGCAGACTTATTAGGTGGTGCGAAAGTATTACTAGTCGGTAACATTATTAAGAGTGAATTCTTAGTAACGCGTAACTGGCCATTTGGTTCAGCAATCAGTATTGCTTTAACTATCCTAATGGCGTTAATGCTTTATGTGTACTATCGTGCAAATAAACTAATGAATAAGAAAGTGGAGTTAGAATAATGAAACGCGTATTTAATAGCCTCTTTATGTTTGTGGTGTACGCGTATTTGTACATTCCAATTATTATTTTAATCGTAAACTCTTTTAACGCTGACCGCTATGGATTAACGTGGAAAGGCTTTAGTTGGAACTGGTATGAACGTTTATTTAATAACGATACCTTAATCCAAGCTGCAATGAACTCTATTACTGTTGCTTTCGTTTCAGCAACCTTTGCAACCTTAATCGGTGCATTAACTTCCATTGCACTTTACCGTTATAAATTCCGTGGTAAACAAGCGGTAGGGGGAATGCTTTTCGTGGTAATGATGTCGCCTGATATCGTAATGGCAGTTTCTTTACTGGCGTTATTTATGTTAGTTGGTGTATCACTAGGGTTCTGGTCGCTATTATTTGCACATATCACATTCTGTTTACCGTATGTGGTAATTACTGTTTCTTCACGCTTAAAAGATTTTGATGGAAAAATGCTTGAAGCCGCCAAAGATTTAGGTGCTAGTGAAATGGTAATTTTGCGTAAGATCTTACTTCCGCTACTATTACCAGCGATTGTATCAGGTTGGTTATTGAGCTTTACTATTTCACTAGATGATGTGGTAGTTTCATCTTTTGTAACCAGTGCGAGCTATGAAGTATTACCATTGAAGATCTTCTCATTAGTAAAAACAGGGGTAACACCAGAAGTAAACGCTCTTGCGACTATAATGATTATCTTCTCACTCGCCTTAGTGATTTTAAGCCAAATTATCGGTCGTAAAAAAGACTAATGTTTTTTAAAAAGTAGATTATAAAAAACCTCTAGGTATTACACCTTATACCTAGAGGTTTATTTTATGTTGAAAGGTGAATGTTTTATTACAGCAATTACATTTATAACGTTGAGTGTTATTTCTAACACCATTCTTCTTTATATTTTGATTTTTACAAAAAGGACAAGTTTTTTATTCATTTTCAAAAAAGTGCGTTAAAGCCTTGTACTATAAGCTCTTAACGCACTTTTTAGCAACTATTTTGTCCATTACACCGAAATAAGTAGGCATCAGTATGGGTAGATATTTGAATTAATGCGACCTTGGAATATCGCCCACCTTTACCAAAAGTGGGCTTCCATTCGCTGTCAAAACCAACGATTTTTTCACTCATTAAAAATTTGAGTGCATTTTCAGCTTTTTCTGTCGTGTCAATGGGGTGAATTCGCCCTTTAAAGATAGCTTGATTTTCTATTTGAGCTATTTCTCTTTTAGAAATCTTTTCTTTAAAACCGAACATTGATTATTTTTATCTCACTTCTTACACCCTGGAAGCCCTAACGCTTCACGACTTGCATAGTAAGCTTCTGCCACACCTTTAGTTAAAGCACGAATACGTAAAATATAACGTTGGCGTTCGGTCACAGAAATTGCTTTGCGAGCGTCTAATAAGTTAAAGCTGTGAGCCGCTTTTAAAATGCGTTCGTAAGCAGGTAAAGGGAGTGGTTTTTCGAGATCTAATAAATATTGAGCTTCTTTTTCATACTGCTCAAAACATTTGAATAAGAAATCCACATCAGCATATTCAAAGTTGTAAGTCGATTGCTCGACTTCGTTTTGGTGGAATACATCGCCATAAGTGGTTTTGCCGAGTGGTCCGTCCGACCAAACAAGATCATATACACTATCTACACCTTGAATGTACATTGCTAAACGTTCTAAACCATAGGTAATTTCGCCTGTAACAGGTTTACATTCTAAACCGCCAACTTGTTGAAAATAGGTAAATTGGGTCACTTCCATTCCGTTGAGCCACACTTCCCAACCTAAGCCCCACGCCCCTAACGTTGGGTTTTCCCAGTTATCTTCCACAAAACGAATGTCGTTTTGAGTTGGGTCGAAACCTAACATTTTTAGGCTATCTAAATAGAGTTCTTGAATATTTTCTGGAGACGGCTTAATCACCACTTGGAATTGATAATAGTGCTGTAAGCGGTTTGGGTTTTCGCCATAACGTCCATCAGTTGGGCGGCGAGAAGGTTGCACATAAGCGAATGCCATTGGCTCAGGGCCCAATGCACGCAAGCAGGTCATTGGGTGAGATGTTCCTGCCCCCACTTCCATATCGAAAGGTTGAACAACAGTGCAACCTTGTTGAGCCCAGTAATCTTGTAATGCAAGGATCATTCCTTGAAAGGTTTTCACATTAAATTTTGCTGACATTGTGATTCCTATTGATAAATTCAGTTAAAAATGTTGGCTATTATAGCGGTAAGCGGTGAGAACGTGGGAATTTTTTGCAAAATTTATTAAGAAAAGACCTTGCAAGTTGCAAGGTCTGAAATAAGTTGATTTAAAATCAAACGACTATAATTTTGAGAAGAATTTATAAGATGGAATGACTAACAAGCTCGCAAGCACAGCTTTAATTACACCGCCAATGATAAACGGATATAAACCAAAGGCTAATACTTTATCCGCAGGAACAAATAACGATAATTGTGCAAGCCCAAATACAAAGGTAATTACTGTTGCAAGTAAGGCAACGGCAACACTCTTCCAAAATGAGTTTAATACGCCTTTGTCGCTAAAATAGCCAAGTACATAAGCGGTTGGCACGAAACCAATTAAATAACCACCTGAAGGGCCTAATAAGGTTTGGAAACCAGAAGACGCATTAGCAAAAACAGGTAAGCCAATTGCACCTTCAAACAAGTAAAGTAACACTGCTGATACTGCGGCTTTTCGCCCTAATGCAAAACCAACAACAGTTAATGCGAGAGTTTGCCCCGTAATTGGTACAGGGTACATTGGTACTGAAATTTGAGCAAAAATAGCAATTAAATTTGCACCGATTACGGTTTTCAGAATAAAAGCAAAAGCACGGTTAGCTTCTAACCATCTTTTAGTTTGGGTTAATTGTGCTGTGAACATAGGTTCTCCTTGGTTGAATAACGCAGGCGGATTATACTGAAAAGCATTTTATAAAGTAAAACAAAATAGGAATCATTGTGGTAAAACCAGTCTATATTTACGCTGATGAAGGCACGAGTGAAGTGGGTGTGAAATCGCTACAACTCGCCACACCGCAGAAATTGGGGTATTCAGCTCATTTGATTAACGCTGAACAACTACTTCAGCAAGGATTAGAAGATGCTGCTGCATTCATTATCCCTGGGGGAGCGGATCTGCCTTATTGTGCAAAATTAAATGGTGCGGGTAATCAGTTAATTCGGGCGTTTATTGAGAACGGTGGATTGTATATTGGTATCTGTGCAGGGGCATATTATGCCTGTAAGCAACTAGCATTTACTGGACGAGATTATAAGGTCTTCGGTGAAAGAGAGCTGGCGTTATTTGATGGAGTAGCGATCGGCTCTTTGCCCGATTTAACCCAACAGCATTACTATGATGAAAGTGTAACATCTAAAGCGATTGTTGAAATTACTTTGGCAGATCAACAACGTAAGCCATTCTACTATCACGGTGGGGCAACATTTGTAGCATCATCGGATTCCACTCATCAAATTCTTGGCTATTATTCTCAACAACGCCCAGCAATTATTTATGGCACATTAGGCAAAGGGCATTATTTATTATCGGGCGTGCATTTCGAGCTACAAGCAAGTATTTATCAAGAGTATGTGGTTGATAATACGGAAAGTTTACCTGACAAGATCAAAGAACAGCACATTATGCAACAACTGACGTTTGATTATGGTGATACCATTTGGGAGAAAATAAGAGAAATATTGATGCTAAAATAGTAACCCGCCCGTTTTACGGACGGATTGTTATTTATGCTATCTTAACCGCTTTATATTGGCTTTGTGGATTAACAATAAATTCTCGAGCTTTGATGATTTGTAATTCATATTTGCCACTTTGTTGAGTAACACTCATCACATCATTCACTGCATTTGCAGTATGTTCAAAAGCCTCAAGATCGGATTTACCATTGAGTAAATTTGCTAAAAACAGACCGCTTGTGAGATCGCCAACACCAACAGGATCTCGCCCAACAAATTCGTGAAGTGGGCGACTGATATGCCAAATTCCTTCAGCTGTGGCTAATAACATTTCAAACTGGCTTGGATCTTTCCCTACCTTGCTAAGATGTTTAACTAATACACGTTTAGGCCCTTTGTTTAAAATAGCTTTAATAGCATTAAGAGCTTGTTCAAAATTTTCAACAGGTAAGCCTGTTAGCTCTCTCAATTCGACCAGATTTGGGGCAATTAGATCCGCTTTTGTCATTGCAAAATCGCGTAGAAATTCCGCCACACCAGGTGCTACAATACAGCCTTTATCTGGGTGTCCCATTACTGGATCACAGAAATATAAAGCATTTGGATTCTTTGCCTTAATTTTTTCAACAGCTGCGAGAATCTCAGTACCTTGTTCAGCAGCTCCGATATAGCCTGAAAGAATAGCATCGCATTCATTTAATGCTTCAATTTCATCAATACCTTGTACAATTTCGCCAATTTGTTCTTTTGGAACGACCATTCCTTTCCATTTTCCATATTGTGTATGGTTTGAAAATTGAACCGTATTTAACGCCCAAACATCTACACCAAGTAATTGCATTGGGAAAGTTGCAGCTTTATTGCCTGCATAGCCATAAACTACGTGAGATTGAATTGAGAGAACATTTTTCATCGTTTTATCCTTAACATTGATCCTAATTTTATCCAACTACCGCAGGTAGATAACCTGCTCTCACCACAAACGGAATGAGTACAATAATAATACCCAAAATTGCAGAGAGAAGTAATGCTAGATTTCCACCAATCACTCGATAAGGTAAGTTAGGGTGCTTCTGACGAGCTTTCCAAACTAATGCTGCTGGAAGTACCACTGCATAGAAGGCAAACATTTGCCCCGCATAACCTAATGCCAAAATAAAGCCTTTTGGATAGAAGAAGGCAAAAAATAGTGGCGGAAGGAAGGTAAGTACACCAAGTAAAATACGGTTTGCTGAATAATTAAAGGCGTGTTTGAGTAAGTCTTCAATACATTCAAATAAACCGAGTGCTACCCCAAGGAAAGAGGTAATTAAAGCGAGTGCAGAGAATATTTTTACCGCACCGCCAATCATTTCACTGCCAGTAATAGTTCGGCTTGCTTCTACCAAGCCATTTAGCGTTGGATCTTGTTGTAGAATTTGTAAAAAGAGCGTTTGACTTAATACTCCGTGAGTGGAAAGTTGCCATAAAATATAACCAATTAGCGTAATGGCAGATCCCCCAATAATTGAAATTCTGAGTGCTTTAACATTGCCATCTAAATAATGGTTTAAACAAGGTATAGAACCGTGAAATCCAAATGAGGTGAAGAAAATAGGGGCAGATGAAATAAGTAATGCTTTATCAATTGGCATTGCCATTAGGTTGTCTATGGTAATTTTAGGTGCCATTAAAACTAAGACAACGCCAAGTGTAATAAGCATAATAAAGAATAGTATTCGGTTAATACCATCAACACTTTGTGTGCCAATGATGATAAATGCACCAAAAATCAATGTAAATAAACCAATGGAAAGTTTGAAGGTCGTATCTTCATCGCCAATTTGTGGAATTGTTGATGCGATAATAGCTCCGCCACCTGTAACATAGGCTGAAAGTAGAGCATATAAGAATACCATTAAAACGGTAGTAGCGACTATTCGCCCTGGTGAACCAAAATACTGGGCGGCTAATGTACCAATGCCCGCATCTGCGTCCGCCGTTTGATAAACTTCAACAAAAAGAAGAGCACTGTAAGTTAGGAATAACCATAGTGCAACCAAGAGAATAACTGTAAATGTAAAACCAATCCCTGCAGATGTGAGTGGCATTGCCAACATACCAGCACCAATCATTGTGCCAGCTACAAGTAATGTACTTCCTAGCGTTTTATTCATAATGAGCTCCTAATAGGTTCGCTAGAGATAGATAAACGGCAAGCAGACGGCTCTTGATACAACAAGGGCATTACTGTTGCCAGTAATGCCCTTAAATCAATTATGCTTTAGGTTCGAAACGAGAGGTAAAGAAACGAAGAAGTTTCGGTTCATATACCATATTCAAGCCTTTGATTTGTTCACGTCTCTTGAATAGGTTAATTACGCCTTCAGCAACGTGATCTAAATGTGCATAAGTATATACACGACGAGGGATTGTTAAACGAACTAATTCAAGTTTTGGTTTGTGGTTTTGACCCGTTACTTTATCACGACCTGCTGAGATAATACCACGTTCCATACTGCGAACACCTGATTCAATATATAGCTCTGCTGCTAATACTTGTGCAGGGAATTCTTCTTGGTCGAGATGTGGTAAGAATGCTCTTGCATCTAAGAATACTGCGTGTCCACCAACAGGTTTAACGATTGGTACACCAGCTGCTTCTAGTTTTTCAGCAAGGTAGCGACATTGTGCGATACGGTGTTGAATATAGTGGAAATCAACTGATTCAGTGATACCGATTGCCATTGCTTCCATATCACGACCAGCTAAACCACCGTAAGATGGCATACCTTCATAAAGTACCACTAATTCGCTTGCTTGTTGATATAAATCATCATCATTGATACATAAGAAACCACCGATATTTACTAAGCAGTCTTTTTTACCACTCATTGTACAGCCATCTGCGTAGCTCATCATTTCTTTTAAGATTTCACGAATAGTTGCATCTTTATATTCTGGCTCTCTTTCTTTGATGAAGTAAGCATTTTCTACACAACGAGTTGCATCAAACATTACTTTGATACCGTGTTTGCTACATAATTCTTTTACTTCACGCATATTTTTCATACTTACAGGCTGACCACCAGCAAGGTTTACAGTCACCGCTAAGCAGATATATGGAATGCGATCTGCACCAACTTCATCAATCAATTTTTGTAATTTATTTAGGTCAATATTACCTTTGAAAGGTAAGTCGATTTGAGAATCGTGAGCTTCATCAATGATAATATCTGTAAAGGTTGCACCATTACGCTCTTGGTGAGCACGAGTAGTAGTGAAGTACATATTACCTGGTACATAATCACCTGGTTTGATCATAATAGTTGAAAGTAGGTTTTCTGCCCCACGACCTTGGTGAGTTGGTACAACATATTTGAAACCATAGTACTCTCTTACTACTTCTTGTAAGTGTGCGAAGTTGCGGCTACCTGCATAAGCTTCATCACCAATCATTAGACCTGCCCATTGCTTATCACTCATTGCGGTTGTACCACTGTCGGTGAGTAAGTCAATATAAACTTCTTCTGAGTTGAGTAAGAATGTGTTATAGCCTGCTTTTTTCATATAGGCTTCACGTTGCTCACGAGTTGTCATTGCGATAGGTTCAACAACTTTGATTTTATACGGTTCTGCTGGATAGTTTTTCATAGTAAATTTCCTCTAAGGTGTAGAATACATTGATACCAGAAAGACAGCTAAGGCATTGTTATATAAGAAGTTTCTTACACAACTCTCACCTAACTTTCAGGTGTGAATAGTAAAGAATTATTTACGCTTTTCAAATACTTTATTTTAAATTTGCGACACACATCACAAAATAATGAAAAATCACTTTTTAGTTATTGATAAGGTGAAAATATCAGCATATATTTGACATTTTTTAACTTCATAATTTATCGCTATATATCATCTTTTTCAGCTTTATTAAGGGTAAAGTGATTGTTTATCAACCATTTTGCAACCGTTGTAATAACCTATCCATTGCTCGATAACCTAATGCTTCAGCAAGATGAGCTTGCTGAATGTTACGTTCATTAGCGAGATCAGCAATAGTGCGAGATACTTTTAAAATTCGATGATAAGCTCTCACTGAAAGCCCAAGTTTCAATAATGTATTTTCTAAAAATTGAGCATCTTGTGTAGAAAGTTGGCAATCCTGCTCAATCTCTCTAGTTGTCAGTTGAGCGTTAATTTTTCCCCGTCTGGCTAATTGCAAATCACGAGCGGCAAGTACCCGCTTTCGAACTTGCTCGGTAGTTTCTCCACGCTGTTCATTACCTTGTTGCAATACCCCCTGTGGTAAAAGTGGGACTTCAATAGAGAGATCAAAACGATCCAGAAAAGGCCCTGATAAACGATTAAGATAACGCATTACTTGTTGTGGCGATGTACGATTGTGTGTGCCTTGATAATGCCCTGTTGGGCTTGGGTTCATTGCAGCGATTAACTGAAATCGTGCTGGAAACTGTACTTTAGCATTGGCTCGAGAAATAATAATCTCGCCAGATTCAAGGGGCTGGCGTAATGCGTCCAATACTTTTCGCTCAAATTCGGGAAGTTCATCAAGAAAAAGAATACCATTATGAGCCAAGCTAATTTCACCAGGTTTGGGAATGGATCCACCGCCTACCAATGCAACCATTGACGCACTATGATGAGGTGATCGAAAAGGGCGAAATTTCCAGTTTTGGACATTTAGTTCATTCTGAACAAGACTAGTGATTGATGCTGTTTCAATCGCCTCATCATCAGACATTTCAGGTAAGAGATCGGCTAAACGGCTTGCTAACATCGTTTTCCCCGTCCCAGGTGGTCCAAGAAATAACAGGTTGTGTTGCCCAGCAGCCGCTATCGTTAAAGCCCGTTTGGCGTGCTGTTGCCCGATAATATCGGTCAAATCTCGTTGAAGAAGCGGTTGGTTTAAGTTGGTTTTTTGCAAGTCTTGCTGTGCAATGGATAATTTATCTCTATTATTCAGGAAATTGACAACTTGCAATAGCGAGCTTGCAAAATAGGTTTGGGTGCTAGATACAAGGGAGGCTTCATTGGCATTTTGGCGGGGAATAATGAGTTCACGTTTATCCTTCTCAGCCGAAATTACTGCAGGAATTGCCCCTTGAACGCCCCGTAGATGACCTGTTAGAGAAAGCTCACCTAAAAATTCAAATTGTTTTAGTTTATCACTATCAATCTGCCCCGATGCCGCTAAAATACCAATTGCAATCGGTAAATCAAAACGTCCACCCTCTTTGGGTAAATCCGCAGGAGCTAGGTTGATGGTAATGCGTCTTGCTGGGTATTCAAAATTGGCATTTAATAATGCACTTCTTACTCTATCTTGGGCTTCCTTAACGCTTTTTTCGGGCAAACCAACCAAGCAAAGCCCAGGGCTACCTAAACTAATATGCACTTCAATTGTAACTAGAGGGGCTTCAACTCCAATAGACGCTCGACTATAAATAATGGCTAATGACATATTTTCTCCGCAATATACTCTTATTGCCCCACAGCTTAAGCAAAGCCATCTTGCAATTCACTCAAGAAAAAATTGTTTTTCGATCTAGCTCACAAAAATTTTGCAAAAATCAATGCATAACGCACCGCTTGTAGTACACTTCCGTTTTATTTAGGTGTGAATAAGTGAAGGGGAATATGCACAATCAGCAAGATGTAATCGTGGTCGGTGGTGGAATGGTCGGGGCTGCGACAGCCTTAGGATTAGCAAAATTAGGGTTGAATGTTGCCTTGTTGGAAAAAAATCCATTGCCAGAATTTTCAGGAAATGCACCTTATGATGTCCGAATTTCTGCCATTAGCGTAGCGTCTGTTGCCTTATTAGAAAAATTAGGTGCGTGGCAGGCGATAGAGCAAATGCGTGTATGGGCGTATGATGGTTTGGAAACTTGGGAAATTGATGGGTTTAATACCGCATTTCACGCTGCTGAACTCGGTTTAGATAAACTGGGTTTTATGGTGGAAAATAATGTTATTCAAATTGGTTTATGGCAAGCATTGCAAACCTACCCTAATTGCATTCAAGCGGTAGGATTTCAACATATTTCTGCAAATTCACAACAAGGTATTTGGACATTAACCCTTGATAATCAACAGCAGTTTGCAGCTCCCTTAGTTATCGCTTGCGATGGTGCAAATTCTCAAGTCAGAAATTGGGCTGGAATTGGTTTAACCAGCTGGCAATATCGTCAGCATTGCTTATTAGCCGTAGTAAAAACATCCTTACCACCGCAAACTGCCACTTGGCAACAATTCTTCCCAAGTGGGCCAAGGGCTTTTCTTCCTTTAGCCGATGATAATGGTTGTATTGTGTGGTACGACTCGCCACAGCGTATTCAGCAACTCCAACAAATGAGTAGTGTTGCATTAGCCAGTGAAATTGAGCAATTTTTCCCAACAAGACTAGGTAAGGTAAAAGTAATAAACCACGCCAGTTTCCCTTTGACTCGACAACACGCTCAGCACTATTTCCGTAATGGAATTGTTCTTGTAGGGGATTCCGCTCACACAATCAACCCGCTTGCAGGGCAAGGGGTGAATTTGGGCTTTAAAGATGTCAAAGCACTATTAGAGATTGCAGAACAAGCGGTCGGAAAAGGACAATCTTTTGCAGATGTTGAGTGGCTGAAACAATATGAACGACAACGTAAAATGGATAATTTAGTGATGCAAACAGGAATGGATATATTTTATAAAGCATTTAAAACCGATCTCTTACCTGTTAAAGCCTTGCGTAATCTGGCACTTATTGTTGCAGAAAGAGCTACACCATTTAAGAAACGTGCGTTGAAATATGCGTTGGGGTTGTGATTAAATATAAAAAATCCCAGCAAGAGCTGCTGGGATTTTGAAAGACTTTTGGAAAAGTTGATTAGTCTACAACTTTAGTACCGTAGAAGTAAGAGTAACCAAATGGGCTTTGTTTATAGTCTTGAACACGTTTACTAGTTGGTGCGAAGTTCACTGAATGAGCAACGTTGATCCAAGGTGCTTGCTCTTTTAATAGAACTTGTGCTTGTTCGTAAATTTTTGCTCGTTCGCCTTTATCAGACAAGCCAATAGCTTTTGATAGTAAGGCATCTAATTCAGGGTTTTTGAAACGAGCATAGTTACTGTTTCCAACATTATCGCTACCGAAAAGTGGAGATAAGAAGTTATCAGGGTCACCATTATCGCCAGACCAACCGTAAGTTCCCGCGGTTAATTCACCTGCTTTAGTGCGTTTAATATAGTCGCCCCATTCGTAAGTTACTAATTTTGATTTAACACCCACTTTTTCCCAGTCTGCTTGAACTAATTCAGCCATACGGCGTGGGTTAGGGTTTGATGCACGAACTACTGGTTGAACCCAAATGTCTGTTTCAAATCCGTTTTCAAAGCCTGCTTCTTTTAAAAGTGCTTTTGCTTTCTCTGGATTATATTCATAACCTGTAATTTCATTGTTATATCCCCAAATTGTTGGTGGAAGTGGGTTCTTCGCTGCTACACCTGCACCACGATATACAGCATCAATAATCGCATTTTTATCTACCGCATAGTTTAATGCTTGGCGGACTTTTACGTTATCGAAAGGTGCTTTTTCAGTATTAAAGGCAATATAAGCAATATTCAAGCCTTCTTGTGAAAGTAAATTGATCTTTGGATCATTTTTCATTTTCTCAAGATCAGCCGCATTCGGGAAATCCATCATATCACACGCACCTGCTTGTAATTTAGCATAACGAGCTGTTGCATCTGGGACGATATCAAAGATTAAACGATCAATATCGGCTTTGCCATTCCAATAGTCTTTATGTGCTAAGAAACGAATGCGTTGATCAAGTTGGTAGCCAGAGAATACGAATGGACCTGTACCGATAGGGGTTGTGTCAAGTGTTTCTGGTTTGCCTTCCTTCAATAATTTATCCGCATATTCTGCTGAATAAATTGAAATAAAGTCCATACCTAAACTGGCAAGGAAAGTGGAGTCTTGTTTATTTAATGTAATTTTAACGGTGTGATCATCCACTTTTTCTACTGATTTTAGTAGTTTAGGGAATTTCATTGCATTAAAGTACGGATAAGTTGCTTTAGATACTGAATGATATGGATGGTTTGGATCTAATTGGCGTTGGAATGAGAATACAACGTCATCGGCATTAAATTCACGACTTGGCGTATATTCTTTAGTCGTATGGAATTTTACACCTTTACGCAAATTAAACGTATAGGTTAAGCCATCATCACTGATAGTCCAGCTTTCTGCTAAAGCAGGCTCAATATCTGTTGAACCACGTTTGAATTCAACTAAACGGTTATATACTTGTTGAGAACTTGCATTATATGAGATGCCGTCCATTACTAAAGCAGGGCTAAAGCCTGTTGGTGAACGACTAACACAGTTTACGAAAGTTTTATCTGCTGCTTGTGCTACACCTGCAACAAGTAATGTTGCTGCGACTAAAGAAAGTTTGCTTCTGAATTTCATAATGTCTCCTAAACGACCTTTAAAATTTTGTAACAAAATACCGTTTTTATAGCAAAAAGGAAATAACAAAAGAGAGTTTTTTATAACAAAAAAGAATAAATAAGGCAAGGTTGGCTTTAAATTAGATTTAATTTAGCTTTGCAGTCCTTTCGAAATTTTAGCAGGGATTTCATTTTCTATCTGTGAAATAGCATATTGAATAGCGTAATAGAACGCGTTTATATTTGCTCCACCGTGGCTTTTCACGACAACTGAAGATAGCCCTAAGAGCGTTGCTCCGTTATGTCTATCGGGATTTATTTGCTGTAATTTACGGTAGTAGCGATAAAAAATAAGCCGAAGTAAATAGCGTTTAGCTTGACGGCAGAGATGTGAGTCTTCAGTTGTTTTTTTAAAAAATGCGAGAATATTTTTAGCCGCACCTTCCAATGTTTTTAAAGCAATGTTACCACTAAAACCATCACAAACAATAACATCAGTTAAATGGTTAAGCAGTTTATCACCTTCAATAAAACCTTGATAATTAAGGTGTTGTGATAATTTTAATTGTTGATGTGATTCTCTTAGATAAATTGTGCCTTTATTTTCTTCTGTACCGATATTCAGTAATGTAATACGGGGATAAACCAGTTCCAACATAATTTGTGCGAAAATATTTCCCATTTCAGCAAATTGCATTAGTAATTTACTATCGGCTTCCACATTAGCACCTAAGTCAAGCATTACGGTTGATTTACCATTTAGAGTTGGAATTAACGAAGTTAATGCAGGGCGATCAATATTAGGCAACAATTCGATAAGTTGTTTGGCAAGCCCCATCAATAGCCCTGTATTCCCCCCGCTTACACAACCTTGTGCTTTTCCTTCTGCAACGGATTCAATGGCTAAGCGAATAGAACTACCTTTACTTTGGCGTAATGCTTGCATAAAAGGTAAATTGGCATCAATAGATTTTGCAGTGTGCTTGAATTGAATACGTTGTTGTTGTTCTAAAGGGAGCTTATGAATATAGGGTAAGGTTTCTGCCTCATTACCAAAGGCGAGTACAAAGAGCATTGGATTTTTTTCCAACGCGAGTGATAAGGCTGGGATAGTAATACGGGGACCAAAGTCCCCGCCCATTACATCTAACGCTAGGGTTAGACGAGTCAAATTATACCTCGAAAGATAAACTTGATTATTTGTTGATTACTTTACGACCACGATAGTAACCGTCAGCAGTAACGTGGTGACGTAAGTGAGTTTCGCCAGTTGTTTTATCTACTGATACTGCAGCAGTTGTTAATGCATCGTGTGAACGGCGCATATCACGACGTGAACGAGATTTTTTATTTTGTTGAACAGCCACGGGCCTTCTCCTAGATCTAGTTTTTCTTTAAATTAGCTAATACAGCGAACGGGTTAGGTTTACTTGCCAGTTCTTCTGGTAATTCACCAAAAACCTGTTCTGCCACGGACACTTCACAGTGTTCAGAATTATGCATCGGGACTAGTGGTAATGAAAGAATGAATTCGTCTTCTATCATATCTAGCAAATTTACTTCACCAAACTCATTAACTTCGATTGGTTCATAAATTTCGGGCAAGCTGTCCGCCTGATCCATATTTGACACTGGACTGAAACTTAATTCGCACTCCAGCGTCTGCTTAAAAGTGTTACTGCAACGTTGGCAGTCTAACTCCACATCAATCATTGCTCTGCCTTTAATTACAGTAAGACGTTGTGGATCAACATATAACGATAAAGTAACTTGTGCATCGCTTAGCACGTTACTAACCGATTCACTCAAACGGCTAAAAAGACTTGCAGGAATGAAGCCTTCGTAATCCATTCGACGCTGAGCGTCTTTATATGGGTCAATGGTTAGGGGTAGTTTTGCTTTTTGCATAGGGTGCGAATATTACAGATTGAAAGCAAAATAGTCAAAGAGAAAATGGCTTTTTGCAAAAAATTTGAGAAATCTTACCGCTTGTAGCAAACAGAAATAAAGCAATAGGTAAAATTTAGTAGAAATCCCACCGCTTATATGCTAAAAAGTCGTCCATTATTATGTTTACTTATAAAAAAGGAAATGCAAATGTCATTACAAGCAATTATTGAAGCCGCTTTTGAGCGTCGTGCAGAAATTACGCCAAATACCGTAGATGCAGAAACGAAAGCAGCCGTTGAAGAAGTTCTTGAAGGATTAGATAGCGGTAAATATCGCGTCGCAGAGAAAATTGATGGCGACTGGGTAACTCATCAATGGTTGAAAAAGGCGGTGTTATTATCATTCCGTATCAATGATAACCAAATTATTGATGGTGCAGAAACAAAATATTACGACAAAGTTCCACTTAAATTTGCCGAATATGATGAAGCACGTTTCCAAAAAGAAGGCTTCCGTGTTGTACCTTCTGCCACCGTTCGTAAAGGGGCTTACATTGCTAAAAATACCGTTTTAATGCCATCTTATGTGAATATCGGTGCATACGTTGGTGAAGGCACAATGGTAGATACTTGGGCAACCGTAGGTTCTTGTGCTCAAATCGGTAAAAATGTTCACATTTCTGGCGGTGTAGGTATTGGTGGTGTATTAGAGCCATTACAAGCAAACCCAACTATTATTGGCGATAACTGTTTTATTGGTGCTCGTTCTGAAGTGGTTGAAGGCGTTATCGTTGAAGATGGTTGTGTAATTTCAATGGGCGTATTTATTGGTCAATCAACCAAAATTTACGATCGTGAAACAGGCGAAATTCACTACGGACGTGTACCTGCTGGCTCTGTTGTTGTATCAGGTAGCTTACCGTCAAAATGTGGTAAATATAACTTATACTGTGCAGTAATCGTGAAGAAAGTTGATGAAAAAACGCGTGGTAAAGTAGGCATCAACGAGTTACTTCGTTCTATTGAAGAGTAATTTATCAATTAGTGCCTTATATCTCCGCCCTTCAGTGCGGAGATATAAGGCACAAAAGACGTATAAGCCGTTTCAAACCGAGGTGTAATGGACAAAATGGTTGCTGATTTATCCATTACACCCTATAGTTTTAGAATATAGCTTCAAGTCGTAAAAATGCACCCAGGGTATGTTTACGCTCAAGCTTTTTGTTGTTATAGAAATGAACTTCAGGTTGAATAAAAAACCATTTTCTTAAAATAGGCTGACGCCAAGTTATAAAAGGACCATATTGATTCAATGTTGCTTTTTTATGTTCAATATATCCCCCTACTGTAATACCATAATTTAGCCGTTTGTAACCTGCAAAATTATGTTCTCGATAAAGGCTATTCCCCCAAGTGACTATTTCATCTAGGTTATTTTTGTAATCAAGATAGGTATGATTGTTCACAAATGTATTCTTATCTTGTGTCAGTTTATTCTCAAAATTAGTACGTAAATAATGTTTGCTATTGAATCCATAACGATAAATCTGTTCTAAGCGTGTTGAATAAATATCATTATGTTTCCATTCTTTACTCACTTTTAAGCGTGCAAAGATATCAGCACCTGAGCGAATACCTATGTCAAAATCAGAGTCAATACCTAATCCTTTAAAAGCATCAGACCAACGTAAAGCAATTGATGAGTTATCATTTTTAGCCTGACGACGATCATAACGTTTATCTTTTTCTAACGGTTCACGATAATTAGGTGTAGTTTGGTTTTTATCTTGAGCATGATTATCCAAATCTTCATCACCAATCATAATGCTAAAGCGTTTTTTTAAGGTCGGTAAACGAATTTTTGCTCTAACCCTAGGCTTGACTGAATAGCCATCATACCTATTCCATTGATTATCTAGCATAATGCGTAAATTTGCAGAGGCAGGGCTATTAGGATCTGGTTCACCAAACCAATCGTCTATAGCATTTGACCATGAATGTAAAGTTGATTGTACATTGGCGTGCTGTTTATCTAGGACTGTTTGATTTTGTTGAGCAGATAATGTCGCAGGTAAAGCAATAAGTAAACTGATCGCAGATAATTTAAATATATAATCTTGCATAACACTTTCCTTTTATTTCCCATTGTGTATAGATGGATATTACAGTAAAAAAATAAAAAGATCTAAGATTGGTTTTAAATACTCAGGATAATCTCATACTTTTTCACTCAAAGCCTAGAGGCTTCTCTCGATAGCTATCAGACCGCTTGCGGATTTTAAGGGTTACAATTTTGAAAATGAATGTCATAAAATAAAAAATATTTTCCATATTTGAAAATTAAAGTAGAACTAAACAATGGATTTAAATGCAGTACGATTATTGGTGGCAAGTGTTGGCAGATTACCCCAGTATCCGCTTTCCCATCAATGCTCTATATCTGCCTCACCGCCACTGCTCGGCAGTGGTTAAGTCGTTTATTGTTTCTGGGAAAAAGCGACGGCTTATGAAGCAAAAGTTAGCCGAAGATTTAGTTCACTCAAACCTTGTGTTTATACGTTATCTGCTAATGAAACTATCTATTCAGTACGAGATACCGTGGTAGATAAATCTCGAATCAAGCAAATGATATTTGGTCATTTTAAAAAATGCCTATACCCTTTACAAAAATTTGATTCTGATACTGAACGTCGTTTTGCCGTGATTCTGGAGCGTGATGCGCAAAAATGGTTTAAGCCGGCCAAGGGGTAGTTTCAGATTTATTACAAACAAGGTGCCGCTCAAAAAGAATATATTCCCGATTTTGTTATAGAAACCGATAATTGTATTTTAATGGCAGAAACTAAAGCTTATGTAGATTTAGAGACCTCAGAAGTACAAGCCAAAGCAGAGGCAGCAAGAGAATGGTGTAAATATGCCACTGATTATGCACTAAAAAATCATTCAAAAAGGTGGCATTACTTGTTAATACCGCATAACGAAGTGATTGAATCTAAAAAACTGGTAGATTTTTTGAGATTTGAGAAAGGATAGAGGAGACGCTATGAGCGAATGATTAATGTCGCACATAACTTTTTCTACTATTGGCATTTTATGGCATAATAATTGGTAAAATTATCAAAATAATATGATCTTCAAAACTCATTTGGAATGATTTATGATAAAACCCGTACTCTTTTTTGCCCATCTCTGCCCCGATACCGAGCCTTTCGTGGCAGAGTTAGCCCATTTAAACGTGGATTATGAAGGCGTAAATATTTTGGAATCAATGGCAAACTATAAACGTTTTCTGTTTTTGCGAGATCATCATTCCGCTTTCGACCACGCTAAACAAAACCGCTATATCGGTATTCCTGCTTTGTTATTAGCTGATGAGAGGGTGGTTTTGGATAAAGATGAGTTAAGCTCAGTGTTTAAATAAAAGTGCGGTGCTTTTTGTGAGAGTTTTGTAAAATTTAAGGGATACTTAATATGCAACCTTACTCAAAATCACTCAAACCTCTCTCACAGAAACTTCGCACTGAACAAACAGATGCGGAAAGAAAATTATGGCAACAGATAAACCGAGATCAGCTTTTAGGTTTTCGTTTTAACCGCCAAAAGCCACTGTTGAATTACATTGTGGATTTTTACTGCTCGAAAGCAAAGTTGATTATTGAATTAGACGGTAGCCAACATTACAACCCTGATTATCAGGAAAAAGATCGCTTGCGTGATGCGGAACTAAACTCGCTAGGATTTACCGTAATGCGGTTTAGCAATAATGAAATCTATCTTGAAATTGAAGCGGTAATAGAGCAGATTTATTTGTTTTTGGAGAAGGTTAGGGCAAATCTCCCCTAACCCCTCTTTGACTAAAGAGGGGGATCAGATCTCCAAGAATTTAGAGAATTGAGTTCTTCATCGGCAATAAGAACATTTAAAATGCAATGATGAAGTGTATTTTGAGAACGTTAGGGCAAATCTCCCCTAACCCCTCTTTACTAAAGAGGGGGATTAGATCTCCAAGAATTTAGAGAATTAAGTTCTTCATCGGCAATAGAACATTTAAAATGCAATGATGAGGTATATTTTGAGAAAGCTAGGACAAATCTCCCCTAGCCTCTCTTTGCTAAAGAAGGGATCGGATCTCCAAGAATTTAGAGAATTAAGTTCTTCATTGACAATAAAATTTAAAATGCAATGATGAAGTGTATTTTGAGAAGGCTAGGACAAATCTCCCCTAGCCGCTCTTTACTAAAGAGGGGGATCGGATCTCCAAAAATTTAGAGAATTGATTTCTTCATCAGCAATAGAACATTTAAAATGTAAAGTAGCCCACAGAACTTAATTTTTACATAATTCCAGTCCCCCTCTTTAGCAAAGAGGGGCTAGGGGGTACAACCTGATAACATCGTTTACATCTTAACCCAAAGACATCGTTTACATTCTTTCGTAAACTTATCATCAAAATCCTTGAGGAGATTGAT
>NZ_LEKM01000144.1 GCF_009761375.1 Ursidibacter arcticus
TTAGGGTTTGTCAGCGGTCTCATATATTTTTGATTTTTAAATTCATATTAACAAAATATATTAACGAAATGGATGTCGAGGAAACACGCTGTGTGACCAAAGTAAAAAGCAAATTCCGAAAATCTAGTGTAATAGAAAATATAATGCCACTAATGTGGCACTATATAAGATTGGAAAAGAAAGCGGCGTTACTGTTATAACAGCATTTTGACTATTTTATCTAATTTTACTCTACCGAATTTCTTTAATAATTTACGCACTTTTTCAGGGTAATCTCGCTGGATTTCTAAATCACTATAATGACTTAGTAATGTTGTGTGAGTGCGAATTTGTTCAAGTTCTTGTGTAGATTGTTCCGCTAATTCAGCTTTAGGATCAGAAATCAATACCGCATTTTCTGCATCTAATCCCCAAGCTCTTGGGTTCAGATTATTACCCGTTAATAAAATGTAGCGGTTGTCGCTCCAAACACCTTTTAAGTGGTAAGTATTTGCATCGTGTTTCCATAAACGAACATTTAGCTGACCATTTTGGATATAAGTATCAAAACGTCTTGTGAATGCTCTCAAATTCTTTTCATACAAATATGGCAATGCCGATGCCATAGAAAATTTCTCTTCTGGCGGTGTATAGAAATCATTTGCAGTTTTATCTCCTACAATGATTTCAACACTTTTCCCTTTACTCAATAGCCATTTAATTCGCTGTTGGAGAGAACGTGGGAAATTAAAATAAGGAGTACAAATAGTTAATTTCTGTTCAACTTGATAAAACAGAGCTTCAATGGTTTTATTCAAATTATTTTTTCGCCCAAGCCCCAATAATACAGAAAGCATCAAGGCATCATCACGCTTTTTCTCTCCGCTGAAATGATACTGCTGTTGGCTTAAATACTTACGAAACGCTTTAATTTGTGGTCGAATTTCTGCAGTTTTAGGACGTGCTTGATCTAAACGATTAACAGCAACATTAGGCAAAATATGTTCATCAATCAACTTCACAAAGCTGTCTGCTAAGGCTTGATTTTTAATTTGATGATAGCGATCGTAGCGATAGCGTTCAAATTGATGTAAATAGACATTATTAATACTTGCACCGCTATATAACAAGGTATTATCAAATACAAAACCTTTTAAATGTAATACCCCAAAAACTTCACGTCCATTGATAGGGACTCCATAAAAGGCAATATCATTCTCGGTAGCTAAGTTATATTGCTGACGAATTTTAGCGTACCAATCTGCATTTGAACTTTGAGCATCTTCACCAATACGTCCACGTTGTGCTCGATGCCAATCGACTAAAATTTTAATGTCTAATTCAGGACGAGCTAACTTTGCTTGATAAAGAGCATCAAGAATTTCTTGTCCTGCTTCATCTTTCTCAAAATAAAGTGCTGTAATATAAATTCGAGATTTTGCTTGTGCAATTAAGGCTAGAATTTGTTGTTTAAATTCGGCACTATTACGCAGAAAATGAATTTGATTAGCTGATTGCGGTAGATATTGCAATTTATCCAAATAGTTTCTTGCACGAGTTAGTTTGTTTAAACTCAGCATTGAATTGCTCCATAAAGCCTAAGCGGTAAGATTTGGTAAAAAATTTACTAAAATAGACCGCTTATTTGTATTATAGTTTCTATTGAAAAGGTCTTGAAGATAAGCTCAATAACAAAAATTAGAGTTTAAGTAGTCAATGGTGGGCTAAAGCCCACCCTACATATATTTTACGTTTTAAGCGAATTGGCGTTTTTCGCCTGCACCTACCACATTTTCAACACAGCGTCCGCAGATATGTTGGTGCTCTGCATTTGCACCAATATCTGTTGAATAATGCCAGCAACGTGGACATTTTTCACCGTCCGCACGTTCAACTTTCACCGCAAGCCCCGCTAATTCACCTTCTGCAATATCCGCTTCTGCTAATGGCTTGACCACTGCTTGTGATGTAATCAACACAAAACGTAACTCATTGCCAAGCTGTTCTAATAATGGACGGATTTGATCGTTAGCATAAACGGTTACTTTCGCTTCTAAACCTGCACCGATCAGTTTATCGTTACGAGCCTGCTCTAGTACTCGGTTTACTTCGGCACGCACTTTGAGTAACTGTTGCCAGTAAGCATCATCAAGCTGTTCATTTTCACCTAAGCCGAATAAACCTTCATAAAATTCTTCAGTAAAGACAAACTCTGAACGCCCTTCTACTTTTGGTAAATACCCCCAAATTTCATCAGCGGTGAATGATAGAATAGGAGCAATCCAACGAACTAAGGCTTCTGAAATATGCCATAACGCAGTTTGGCAACTACGGCGAGCAAGGCTGTCTGCTTTCGTTGTGTATTGACGATCTTTGATAATATCTAAATAGAACGAGCCCATTTCAATCGAGCAGAAACGCATTAAGCGTTGTACTACCGTATGGAATTGATAATTATCGTAAGCATCTTTAATTTCTTTCTGTGCTTCTAATGCACAGCTTACCGCCCAACGATCTAATGAAATCATCTCTTCAGGCTGAACAAGATCACGTTGTGGATCAAAACCATTCAAGTTAGCTAATAAGAAACGAGCAGTATTACGAATACGGCGATAAGTATCACCCGCACTATTTAAGATTTTGTGTGAAACAGCAATTTCGCCTGTATAGTCTGTTGATGCCACCCACAAACGTAAAATATCTGCTCCATTTTTGTTCCATACTTCACTTGGAACAATCACATTTCCTAGCGATTTAGACATTTTGCGGCCTTTCTCATCTACGGTAAAACCGTGCGTTAATACTTGGCGATAAGGTGCTTTGCCATTTGTTGCGGTAGAGAGCATTAAAGAAGACATAAACCAACCACGATGTTGGTCTGAGCCTTCCAAATACATATCAGCAGATTTACCGTTGAATTCTGGGCGTTGTTCAACAACCGATGCGTAAGTTGATCCCGAATCGAACCATACATCTAATGTATCTGGTACTTTACGATAGGTTTTCGCATCTTCACCCAATAGCTCCGCAGGATCAAGATCCCACCAAGCCTGAATACCTGATTGTTCAACACGTTTTGCGACTTCTTCTAATAATTCTAAAGTGCGTGGGTGCAGTTCTTCCGTCTCATTGTGGACAAACATCGTCATCGGTACACCCCAGGTACGCTGACGTGAGATACACCAGTCAGGGCGATTTGCCACCATATTGTCAATACGAGCTTCACCCCAACTTGGGATCCAACGTACTTGTTTAATTTCACCTAATGCTTGTTGGCGTAGCCCTTGTGTTTCCATTCCAATAAACCATTGTGGCGTTGCTCGGAAGATAATCGGGGTTTTATGACGCCAACAATGTGGGTAACTATGTTTAATACGTTCTAATTTAAGTAATGAGCCTGTTTCTTTTAATTTTTCTAATACAAGATCATTTGCTTCAAATACGCCTTTGCCTGCGAAGAATGGCGTACTTGAAATAAATTTACCGTCATTCGCCACTAAACCAGCCATCTCTAAACCATATTTTTTCGAGACGATAAAGTCATCTTGACCGTGGTCTGGTGCTGTATGAACTAAACCTGTTCCACCATCTGTGGTAACGTGATCGCCTAAAATGAATGGTACGCTAAAATCATAGAATGGATGATTAAAGCGAAGCAGTTCTAAATCAGATCCTTTTGCAGAACCTAACACTTCAACTCGTTCAACACCTGCTGCTTTTTGCACGCTTTCGACTAATGCAGAGGCTAAAATTACACGCTCATCACCAAATTGAAGTAACTGGTAATCTAATTCAGGGTTTAACGAAATTGCTCGGTTAGACGGTAATGTCCAAGGGGTTGTTGTCCAAATTACCGCAGAAATCTGTCCGTTTCCTTTCCCTTGAGCATTGAATTTAGTTTCTACTTCAGCACTATTTGTAGCAGGGAAACGTACATAAATAGAAGGAGAGACTTTATCTTCATACTCTACTTCAGCTTCGGCTAAAGAAGAACCGCAATCTAAACACCAATGAACAGGCTTAGAACCTTTATAAAGATGGCCGTTAGCAATCACTCGGCCTAAGGTACGAATAATGTTTGCTTCGGTATTAAAATTCATTGTGAGATAAGGGTTATCCCAATCACCAAATACCCCCATACGGATAAAGTCTGCTTTCTGACCTTCTACTTGCTCTTTTGCATAATCACGACAGGCTTGACGGAATTCGGCTGCAGAAATTTTCTCATTCGGTTTACCCACAATACCTTCTACTTTCAATTCAATCGGTAAACCGTGGCAGTCCCAACCCGGTACATAAGGAGTATCATAACCCAATGCCGTTTTGGACTTCATAATCATATCTTTGAGAATTTTATTCACTGCGTGTCCTAAGTGAAGCGTTCCATTTGCATACGGAGGTCCATCGTGCAAAATAAAGGTTTTCTTGCCTTTTGATGCTTCACGAATTTTTTGGTAAAGATTTTTCTCATACCAATTTTTCAACATATCTGGCTCACGTTTTGCCAGATCCCCACGCATTGGGAAACCTGTTTCAGGCAGGTTTAAAGTGTTTTTGTAGTCTGTCATATTATTTTCCAATCAATCAAAATATAAATAGGATAAGCGGTATGTTCTTGCCTATTTTTTGCAAAAAATCTCGCAAATCTTACCGCTTGTAAAAAATTCTTTCACTGCTACCACATCTTGTTCAATTTGCTGTTTTAATGCTTCAAAATTTGCAAATTTAATCTCTGAACGAATTTTCTTCAAGAAACGGACTTCTATTGCCTGCCCGTAAATCTGCTCACTAAAATCAAAAAGATGAACTTCTAATAAAGGTTTAGTTCCATTGATAGTCGGACGATTTCCCACATTTGCAATACCATTAAAACAGCCGCTAGGTGTTTCGATTTCTACTGCATAGACCCCTTGAATAGGGGTAACAAGGCGGTTTAGCATAATATTTGCGGTAGGAAAACCAATCGTTCTTCCTAACTTATTACCGTGAGCCACTCGCCCACGAATAGTATAGGGCTTACCTAATAATTCCTGAGCAAGCGATAAGTCGTCTTGTTCCAAAGCATTACGCACTAATGAGCTACTAATACGCTCTTTCCCCAAGCAATAACTATGATGATCTTCTACTTCAAAACCATATTTTTTGCCTGCACTTTGTAGCATTGTAAAATCTCCCGTTCGCTTTTGACCAAAACGGAAATCATCACCAACACTGAGGTATTTCACCTGTAATTTATCAATCAATAAATCTTGAATAAATGCTAAAGGTTCTTGCTGTGCGAAATGTTTATCAAATTTCACACATAAAAGGTAATCAATTCCTAATGGCTCTAGTGCACTAATTTTATCGCGTAATCGCATTAAACGTGCGGGAGCGGTTAGATTTTGTTGTTTTTTTGCAAAAAATTCTCGAGGCTGTGGTTCAAAAATCATTACGACGGAAGGCAAATTTAATAAATGAGCTTTATCCAAAAGACGATGAAGGATTTTCTGATGCCCTAAATGTACACCATCAAAATTACCAATCGTCAGCACACACCCACGTTGCAACACTGGATAATAGCCAAGATTATGAACACCACGAATTAATTGCATTGACTTGTAATTATTAGCTTTTTTAATAAAAATAGTGTTTGATTATACGAGAAAGCGTAGGAAATGGAAAGGGAAGATACACCATTAAAGCATTCTCATCGCTAGCGTTTAAATATCTGTGTTTGTTTTCTATCCATTCTGCAATGTATCAAAAATAACTTCAGCAAGGGCGTTTGAAATACCTGGGACGGATTGAATTTCTTCAAGAGTAGCGGCTTTCACGCCTTGCATTCCACCTAGATATTTGAGTAAAGATTGACGGCGTTTTGCACCTACACCTGCGATAGATTCTAATCCGCTTTCGGTAAAGGCTTTTTGGCGTTTTTTACGATGCCCTGTAATGGCGTGGTTGTGGGATTCATCACGAATATGCTGAATTAAATGTAATGCGAGGCTATCTGGGGGAAGATGTATTTCTTTATCCCAATGGTTAATAAGCAAAGTCTCTAAGCCTGCTTTACGTTCAACGCCTTTAGAAACACCAATCAATAAAGGCTTATTTTTATCCCATTCAACATTAAGCCCAGCAAAAGTTTGTAAGGCTCGATTAAGTTGTCCTTTGCCGCCATCAATAAAAATAATGTCAGGAATTTTTTCAGGGGAAAGAGGTTTATCATAACGTTTTAATAAGGCTTGCTCCATTGCTGCATAATCATCACCAGCGGTAATGCCTTCAATGTTAAAACGGCGATAATCGGATTTTAATGGTCCGTTTTCATCAAAAACCACACAAGATGCGACCGTTTGATTGCCCATTGTGTGACTAATATCAAAGCATTCCATTCGTTTGATTTCAGGTAGCTGTAATAGGGTTTGTAACGCTTGGTAGCGAGCTTGAATGCGTGAATCTTGTTTAAGTTGTAAGGTTAAAGCTGCCATTGCATTCGTTTTTGCTAGAGCAAGATAGCGACTTTTTTCTCCCCTAACTTTATCTTGAATAGTCACTTTATGCCCTGCTTGTTCACTTAATAGTGTCTGTAATGCCACCGATTCAGTCACAGGCTGATCAATAATAATCTGATGCGGAATTGTCCGATGCTGATTCATCTGCAAGTAAAATTGCCCGATAAATGTATCACTTAATTCAGCAATCTCAGTATGATTTGGCACTTTAGGAAAATAGCTACGATTACCCAGTACTTTTCCTTGGCGAACAAACAAAATATGTACGCAAGCGATACCGTGCTGATATGCAATAGCGATAATATCAAGATCATCTAGGCGTTCATTGCTAACAAATTGCTTTTCAGTTACAGAACGCACTTGTTGAATTTGATCTCGAAAACGAGCAGCCATTTCAAAATCAAGCTCTTCTGCTGCTTTTTCCATTTTGGCAATCAAGTGTTCGACCACTTGTTGATCTTTTCCGTGCAAGAATAAGCGTACAAATTGAACTTGTTGATCATACTCTTCTTGGGAATAAATGCCTTCGACACAAGGGGCAAGGCAACGTCCGATTTGGTATTGTAAACAAGGGCGAGAACGATTCTTATAGTAGGAATCTTCGCACTGGCGAATAGGAAATAGCTTTTGCAGTAAATTTAGCGTTTCTCGCACAGCCCCTGCATTTGGATAAGGTCCAAAATATTCCCCTGCAATTTTTTTGCTACCACGAAAGCTGGCTATGCGAGGGTGTTGATGTTTAGTCAGCAAGATGTAAGGGTAAGATTTATCGTCCCGTAGTAAGACGTTATATTTAGGCTGATTTTCTTTAATATAATTATGTTCAAGTAAAAGTGCTTCTGTTTCAGAATGGGTTAGGGTTGTTTCAATATGGGCGATATTTGAAACTAGCGATTCAGTCTTTCGGCTAGAGAGTTGAGTTCGGAAATAACTGGATAAACGTTTTTTTAGATCTTTGGCTTTGCCAACGTAAATAATCGTTCCTTTATCGTCATACATACGATAAACCCCAGGCTGATGGGGAACGTTGGCTAAAAACTGTTTTGAATCAAATGTGGTCATTTGCAAAAATTAGTGAAAATCGAACCGCTTGTTAGCAACCATTTCTATGATTTCAATAAACTACCTTTAGAGGCTTTCAAATATTGTAGCATCGACCAAATAGTAAGCGCTGCTGCAATATAAAGTAGGATAAACGCAAGGACTTCCATTGTAAAACTCTGACGCCATAATAAACCGCCTAGTGCAAACATTTGTGCCGTTGTTTTAACCTTACCCCAAATAGAAACCGCTACACTGGCTCGCTCACCGATTTCAGCCATCCATTCACGCAATGCAGAAATAATAATCTCACGAGAAATCATCACTATGGCAGGAATAGTAATCCACCAAGTATGGTAATGTTCAACAACACAAACTAAAGCTGCGGCCACCAATACTTTATCCGCCACAGGATCTAAAAATGCCCCTAAACGTGTTGTTTGATTCCACTTACGAGCTAAATAGCCATCAAACCAATCTGTTACGCACGCAATAAAAAAAATAAAGGTCGTTATTTCTGCCGAATAAGAAATAGGAAGATAAAAAGAAATAATAAAAAGTGGAATGAGTATAACTCGGAAAATTGTTAAATAGGTTGGGATATTCAGTTTCATTATTCTTATTTAGGCTGATGGGAATGTGTTCATTCTAGTAGATTGGTTAAAAATAAGAAAGCACAAGTCGTTATTTTTCTTTATTTTTTATTGTCCAAACACCCCGAATAGTATCATAGACACACTTTGCATAGTCTGCATTCACAAGATTAGGAGCATTATGGACAACCCATTCTATTTCATCGGCATTGATGTTACCAAGTTAAAATTTGATATTACTGCAAAAAAATCAGCTAAAAAGTATCTACACAGCCAATTTGAGAATAATCTGTGAGGGACACTTCACTATTCCCTTGGTGCGACTTCTTCAATCGGAGCTTGACCTTCCATTTCATCTGCCTTAGTTGGCTGAGTTTGCGGTGTATCTTTGCTTAGCGATAGAGCGTCCCATACACTTGGTTTAGCCTCCACCACTGTTCCGCCACTGGTGCAATAACGCTGACCTTTATCTTTCCAAACTGGAATTTGACGTGGGCTTGAACAATCCCAAGAGCCGTAGCTATTAATCCCAACCCACTGTAAATTTGGGCTTTTTGGTAAAACGAAAGGCAATGGTGTGGTACGTTTTAAATACTCCTTATAAACTTGCAATGCGCCACTTGAACCTGTTAAGTGAGTATCGCTGTTGTTATCTTTACCTAACCAAATGGTTGTTACATTTTCACCATCAATGCCGACAAACCAAGTATCACGAGCATTATTAGTTGTCCCTGTTTTGCCTGCTAAACGGAGTTGAGCAAAATCATTTTGTAAGCTACGAGCTGTTCCACGTTCTACCACTTGTTGCATTGCGTATAGGGTTTGTATCGCCGCTTCTGGTGGTAATACTTGTGTACTAACTTTGTCAATATCTCGCTGTTGAATCACCTCACCAGTATGAGAAATAATCGCTTCAATGGTCGTAAGCGGTGTTTTTAGCCCTGAATTTGCCAATACTTGATAAGATTTAGTTACATCATAAGGCGAGATTGAATACGAGCCTAATAATGTTGCTGGATAAGGTGGAATTTCTGCACTATCCCAGCCCATTTCTTTTTGTTTAGCAATGACTTTTTTCAAGCCCACCTTCATTCCAATATTGACCGTTGGAATGTTTAAAGAGCGAACAAGTGCGTCCATTAACATTACCGAGCCACTGAAACGGCGATCATAGTTGCGTGGCGACCAAGGCGGACTGCCTTTGATCGTAATCGTAATTGGTTGGTTATTGATTGGTGTATTCAAACGGAATAAATTCGGTTGAGCTAAACCAATCGCATAAATTGAAGGCTTAACTAATGAACCGATCTGTCTTTTCGTTTGAATTGCACGGTTAAAGCCTGCAAATTGCGTTAGACGACCGCCCACCACCGCACGCACTTTTCCTGTTTTATATTCCGCAACAACAATCGCTGATTCTAAGTCTTTGATCTTCTTATTTTGTTCTTCAAGGCTTTCTAAACCGTTAATAACAGCTTGCTCCGCTGCACTTTGTTGTTTGTGATCCAAAGTGGTAAAAATTCTCGCCCCTGAAAGTAACGTCATATTATTTTCACCAAATTCCGTTTTCAGCTCAGTGGTTAATGTTTGCATAAATGCAGGCTGCTGGCGGTAAACACTGCCTTTTTCTTTAACACCTAATGGCTGTTGTACAAGAAAATCATATTCGGATTGTGTGATTTTTTGATGCTCTAGCAGAATTTTCAACACCACATTACGACGTTCTAAAGCAAGTTGTGGGTTTCGCCAAGGATTATAGAGAGAAGCCCCTTTCGCCATACCAACCAATAATGCCATTTGTGATAAGCTAATTTCCTGAATAGGTCGCCCAAAATAGAACTGGCTAGCAAGAGCAAAACCGTGAATTTGATAACTGCCATTTTGCCCTAAATAGATTTCATTTAGATAGGTCTCAAGAATACGGTTTTTATCATAACGAGCATCCAAAATAACAGACATCAATGCTTCGTTAATTTTACGTTCTAATGATTTCTCGCTAGTCAAAAAGAGATTTTTAACTAACTGTTGAGTGAGTGTACTTGCCCCTTGTACCGTTTTTCCTGCTTGATAGTTTGTTACCAACGCTCGCATAATACTTAAAGGGCTAATACCATTATGCTCATAAAAACGCTTATCTTCAGTCAAAATTAACGTATCTATCAGTAAACTAGGATAGTTATGCAAATGCAAAGCCTGACGCTCTTCATCATTGTCAGAATGTAACATTGCGATCAATTTAGGGTCGAGACGAAACTCATCGACTTGTTTGCGTTGAATAAGATCTTCAATCGCCACCAGTTTATTCTCAATAAAACGCATACGGAGTACACGTTGAGCCTCTGGTGTTTCAGGAAATGGAAATGCTCGGCGAAGTAATACTAAGGTGTTGCCATCAATTTTAAAATCACCAGGCGTAACAATATTAGAGACTTCACGATAACCATTGTGAAGTAAAAGTAGTTTGGTCTGTTCTAAATCTAAGTTATCAGATAGTTTAATACTTTCAATCCGAGAATAAACTTCAGCAGGTAGTTGCCAAATCTGCCCTTCCATTTTAGAACGGATTTTACTGTCTAAATAAATACCATAAATCCCCACACAACAAGCCCCAAGTACGGAGAGCTTAAAAAGCGTTGGAATAAAGTATGCTTTGCGTTTAGGTTTTTCTGGTTGTTCTGTTTCAGGCAAATTTGACATTGTAATGTTATCTATAAAAATTAAGCGGTGTGATTTTACAAGAATTTTGCAAAATCGTACCCTATCAAATCAATTATTTTTGATTTTATTGCAAATTTGCTTGACCCTAGAGAATTTAGGGTAAATGATATAGCAGTATTGGTCACTTATTTTAAGTTATGGAGTTATGATTATGTCTGAACAACCTTACATTCTTGTGATTAATTGCGGAAGCTCTTCCCTTAAATTCTCGATTATCAACCCTGTGAATGAAGAAAGTTTATTATCAGGATTAGCCGAATGTTTGCTCTTACCAGAAGCAAAAATCAGTTGGAAATATAAAGGCGAAAAACACCAAGCCACTTTACCCGAAAAAGCCAACCATACTGACGCCCTTCAATTTATTACTGAACAAATTCTCATTCATTATCCTGAGCTTAAACAACGAATTAAAGCCATCGGACACCGAGTTACACACGGTGGCGAAAAATACTCTCAACCGACTATTCTTACCCCATCAGTACTTGATGATTTAGCAGCCTTAGCTGAACTTGCCCCATTACACAATCCAGCAAATGTAACGGGAGTAAAAGCAGCACAAGTCGCTTTCCCTCATCTAAAAGAGAAAAATGTTGCCGTATTTGATACAGGTTTTCACGCAACCTTACCGCCACAGGCTTATTTATATGCGTTACCGATTTCCTACTATGAAAAATACGGTATTCGACGCTACGGATTCCACGGTATTAGCCACTATTATATTGCTTATAAAACCGCCGAGTACCTAGGAAAGCCCCTAGAAGATTTGAATATGATCAGCTGTCATTTAGGAAATGGAGCATCCATTACCGCAATAAAAAATGGACAGAGCATTGATACTTCAATGGGATTTACACCTTGTGAAGGGCTAGTAATGGGAACACGCAGTGGAGATGTCGATCCTGCATTATTGATTTACCTAAAACAAAAGCTCAATCTTTCTACACAACAAACTAGCGATCTTATCAACAAACAATCTGGCTTACTCGGCTTAACCAACGGAAGTAGTAGCGATTTCCGTTACATTACAGAGAATTACGCCAAAGACAAATACTGCCAAATTGCATTAGATGTGTATATTCACCGCCTTGTAAAATATATTGGTTCTTATGCGGTACTATTAGATAACAAACTTGATGCCATCGTATTTACTGGCGGAATTGGTGAAAACTCGGAATTAGTTCGCCGTTTAGTACTTGAGAAATTAACCATTCTAGGCTTTGAACTCGATCAAGAGCGTAACTTAGCTGCCCGTTTCGGACAGAATGGCAAAATTACTTCGGATCAATCCCAGCATTCTGCCTATGTGATCCCAACAAACGAAGAGCTAGTTATTGCAAAATATACAGCCAGTTTTATTTAGGTAGCTTGAAAGTACTTCTTGGTCAAAGCGATTATAGGTGGGCGAAAGCCCACCCAGATTATTGACAAAGTCTTTTTTCATTCGGACGCCAGCGTGGCGCCCCTAC
>NZ_LEKM01000145.1 GCF_009761375.1 Ursidibacter arcticus
TTGAATACAACAAATTGGGGTTTGTCAGCAGTCTGACCCGACTCTGTCGGGTGTAACAGTATGTAAAGGATTTCCTAAATCATTTACGCTCTTCTATTTTTTGTAAAATATCCAAAAATTCTTGAGGTAAATAAGTTACCGCTTTTGCTTTGATTGCTTCTGGCACGCCTTGATAAAAGGCTTCTGCAATTGAGCCTGTAATGGCAGCAATAGTGTCAGAATCGCCACCTAAAGATACTGCAAGACGTATTGAATCTTCAAAATCTCGGCTTTCTAAAAAAGCAATAATAGCCTGTGGCACACTTCCTTGACAACTCACATCAAACTCATAAACAGGGCGAATTTCATCGCAAGTCTGATTTAAGTTATAGGCAAAACGCTGTTCAATAAAGTCTTTAATAAACGCCTTATCTTTACCTACTCTTGCAAAATAAATTGCCGAAGCCACCGCTTGTGCCCCTTTAATACCCTCTGGGTGATTATGCGTAATCTCAGCAGATTGTTTTGCCCGCTCTAATACCGTATCAATATCATTACAAAGCCAGCCCACTGAAGAAACTCGCATTGCTGAACCATTTCCCCAGCTGTTATAAGGTGCAGGAATAACATTCGGGTTTAACCAACGAACAAAAGTACCGCCGTAGCCAGCATAAGGATATTTATTTCCCCATTTACGCACTATCGCAACAAGATCATCTTGGTAATTATTCAACGCCCATTCTGCAATAGCGATAGTACAAACCGTATCATCAGTAAAGCAACATTTAGATGTAAATAATTCAAAATCGACACCTTTATAATTATTAAATTCAAAACGTGAACCAATAATATCGCCTGTAATTGCTCCAAACATATATTTTCTCCTATTTAATGAAAGTGGTTGTTTCTCTATTAAATTTGCTGTTATACCTGTATTTTCAATAGTTTGAGTAAATTGTTTCATACAATTTTCAAATTCCATTCCCCAATTAGTATTTTCAACAGAAGGATCTAATTGAAACTCTGTATCAGGAATCATATTTTCAAATGGAATTTGAGATAACCCAAGCGATAAATTGATATTATTTATTTGATTGAGTATAAATATAAATTTATCCAATTCTTTTTGGCTTTCGTGCTTCAGTTTATTTAGTTCTTTTAAACAATCTTTTCTCTGCCATTCAATCGCTTTTCGGGCAATCCAATTTTCATCACCAAAAGCCATTTCACATTGAACTGCTTTTAGTCTTAACGGTGGTGTATCTAACAAATATCTAGCTAATTTAACGCTGGATAATAAGAGCTCAATTTGAAGACTATCTAGCTCTTTTTCTTTCTCTGTTTTATCTGATAGAGATGGGGTTATATCTGTCATATAGCATTCCTCTGTGGTAAAAGTACTGATTTGTAATAAGCCTATTGTTACTTAAGAGAAATGTTTATGCACGTCAGGTCATGTCGTGGGGAAAAATTTTTCTAAATTTGAATAAATCCTCCCCTTTTAAGCTACTAGCAACCTATAGCTTGGGGTATTTAATGAATGGACACACGCAGTGCGTCCGAAACATCGTCAATAATCTATATGTGCATACTTGCACCATTAGATCTTTGGAAATTTTTTTAGAAATGGTGAGAATTGAATTTTTTCAACAAAAGATAATTTTCGAGGTACTGTTTCTTCACCACATTTCGGGCAATTACCATAAAATACATATACAACATCAGAAGTCATCAATACATCACTTTTCCAATCACATTTAGGGCAACATTCTCTTAATGGTTCATTAAATGGCATCATAATTCGGATTTCCTTATATTTTATGTAATGTTATTTGCATTCACTACGGGATAAAACGGCTTACCCCAATCAATTTCAGAATGATTTTCCATCATAATTTGTAACATTGCTGGAATGAGCAGTTTTAAAACATTACAACCATCGCGTAATTGTTCTCGATTAACTCGACTATTGTAAGTTGCACCACCGTGAATAATTTGGTTTCGTAATGTATAAAGGCGACCAAACATCACGTCTAAAATACGTTCTGTCTTTTGATTTTCTAAAGCGGAGAAAAAACGTTCACGCTCTTTTATCTCTAATTTTAGGTACTCTTTTTCTGCGATTTTTCCGTTATGAAAATCCCAAAAAGGTTGAAAAACAAAAGGATTATCCAACAATAAGCGGATATATTGAGGAAATTTTTTCCAAACTAAGTGATAGATCGTCTTCTCATTATCAAATAAGCAAATTCGTAATAAAAATTCATTGAATGTTGCTCTATCTCTTTGTTCGCTCAGCTCACGAGCATAAGCCGCATTAAAAGCAATCCATAATGAAATAAACTGACTATCTAAGTCTGCATCTTGTTCAGCTTTCTTTAACCAACTGAGCGAACGATGAATTCGTAAGCGGAAATTATCATTGAAAGATTCTTTGTGGGATTTGAAGGTTGATTCTAGTTCTAATAGCATATCATAGCCTAAGAATATATACGTTAGCGTATTCTATCTTATACCTAATAACGATAAAAGAGAGGTAATAAGTAAAAAGTTGCTAATAATTTATATAAAATAATTATTAGCAAACATTTTATTAATTTAAGAATTTAAAGAATGGATAAATGTTATCTATATCTAGTTTATTAAAAGAAACTCAAGTACTTCTATCTCTTAAATCAAAACTATTTTGTTCATTAAACCTCTTAGAAGTCAAAGTATTCGTCAGATTAGTCTGAGCCTCTACTGATAGATTAATATAGATTTTCTAATAGTTCTGAAAATGTATCCGCTATTTTCTCTATTTCATCTGTTTCATGTTTCCAATAGAATATTTTATTATCCTTAAGGCAAATTAAATTACCAGAAGGATCGCTAGCAAAAGCAATTAAACTAGTGATGTCCGTCTCAATATCTAAAAAATCAAATACGTTCTCAGTATCATTTGTATTAAATGATAATAACTTCTTAAAAACTTTACCTTTTTCTGATGGTATATCAAACTGATTTAAAGATGGTCTACCATTATTAAATTGTTTAATTATTGATTTAAGATCTTCTGGTATTAATACGTTATGTTGATTTTCAAATTCAGTAATAATATTATGATTTTCTAGTGGTTTTACATATTTCCAATTAATATCTTTCATATAAATTTCTCCATTTAGTTAGTACTTAACGATTTTCTGACCCACCGCCCCAAATAGCTTTACCACCAGTGTGTGCTGTTTTATTATGAACACTAGTATCAACTAGTTGCATTTTACCTTTTTCTTCATTATGGTGCCAAGTATATCCATCTGGAGTATCTCCATTTTCAATTTGCTCTAACTGTTCTTCCGTAAATTTCGCTCTTAATTCAGGATCGTTTTTTATTTGCTCCTTTAATTGAGCATTACATTCTGCAAATTGCTTACTATCTGATGCTTGAAGTAAATCGTCTGGTAATTGAGCATCATAAGTAGATTCAAATACAGGGAAGACCCCTGTTACTTTTTCACCTTTATCATTTTCTACTGTTTTCTCTTCAAATTTCACTCCTGTGACTGGATGTTCTTGACCAGCAAGACTTTCATTACGGCAAGTAATTTTTGTTGTCTCTACCTTACTTTCCGTTTGATCCCCATTATTCGTATTTTCATTTCTGTTTTCACAATTACTTAGGGCATTGACAAGTATTGGCTCTTTATCATTGAGATCTTGAATATGTATTTGAGGAAATTCCTCTGAGTTAAAAGATATATTTGGGATTTCTCTATCCAATACCTCAAGTTTTTCTACTTCAACAATTGGAAACTTAGGTAATAGATCTCCGTCTTCGTATAGATTATCGAGCTTCTCAGGCAAAGTGTCTGAAAATGGTGGAGTATCTTTCTCCTTTGAGAGAATATCATCAGACACTCGAGGTAAATCTTCTGGATTAGGGAGAAAGTCTCCTCCCCCCCCAAATATATCTTTATCTACTTTAGGCAAATCTCTTATATCAGGTATTTTAAAAGGATCTGCTTTATCTAAGCCGTCTCCTTCTTTAGGGTATAGCCCTTCTGGTTTTATGTCTGGGGTAGTGATTAGTTTTTCAAACATAAGTACTCCTACATCATTTTCTCTGTACAAAGATTTTGTTGCAATCTAATATGTAAATCAGGCATCGCATCTTTTAAGTATTGCTGAGTTAAACGCTGATATAAATCGATCAAATACTCAGTATCTTTTTGTAGAAGTAAAGAAATAATACCTCTTTGAGCTTCTGAAATCACATCATTGAAATACGTTTTAAATTCAACAGGTAATGCAGATTTTTCTATTGATTTCCTAATCTGGTCTAAATCTAACTTCTTATCAGATTCCACCTTTCTGCTAAATAATAAATCCGCCAAATCAGCTTGGAATTGTTTTTGAGAATCAACTTTTAATGCTAAATGGCTATCTGATTCGATAAATAACGTCTCTTGTGTTTCAAATCTATGGATTTTACACAAAATCGGCTCTAACCAATCATTTTGATACACAACAGCAACACCTTTTGGTAGTTTGGCAATTTCTTCTAGTTGTTCATCTGTTACACCAGATGCCTTAGCAGCCAAGCGGCGATCTGTTTCTTCTGGTAAACGCATAATAATTTTGGTGTTGGTATTACGAATAGCTGAAATATCTACCGCACCAGGTGATTGGTCTGCAATAATAAAACCTTCTCCATAAGTACGCATTTCTGCAATTGCATTAGATAGCATTTCAACGGCTTTACCTGCCACATTTGAACCTTCGCTACTTTGCTCGGTTGATGTACGTTTTAAAATGTTATGCGCTTCTTCTAAAACCGTAACGTGTTTTAGCTTCACATTCATTCCATTACTTTCGCTGGTACGATGTTCGCTTAAACGCATAACTAAAATACCCATAATGAGAGATTTCGTTTCTTGCGAACCTATACGGCTTAAATCTACGATCACATTTTCATCAAATAAAATATGATTATCGACTTCATCAGCACTGAAAATTTGCCCATTTAATCCGTTTGTTAAAGATTTTACTCGGGTGACCAAAGAACCTTCATAGTTACTTTTTACCTCTTGCGAGAATTTAGATTCGTTAATCACTTTTTCTAGCTGTTGGAGCAAATCTTTAAAACTTGGGAAAAGGTTTTTATGTCTATTTTCAGACGTTTCCAAGTTCCAACCACTTGCCTTATAAGCCTCAAGCATTGCATCTTTCAACACAGCTGGCATTGCAGCATACATCGGCCAGCAGACGTTAAAAATCTCAACCAAGCGATCAATATGCTCTAAAACGTGAATATCTTCAGGGAATTTGAATGGATTGATACGTAAAAGTGATGTTTTTTGAGGATTAGTCCCAAAAACCTTCACATCAGAGCGGAAGCCAAACACATTTTTATATTCCCCTTTAGCAGGCTCAATTACCATAAATTTCACATCATTTTGGTTGAGCTGATCCAGTAGTTGGTAAACAGTATTACTTTTCCCTGAGCCTGTTGAACCTGTGATAAAAATATGGCTAGAGAGTTTTTCTACATCAAGTTCTACTTTTTGTGGTAAATCCTGCCATAAATGGCGAACTTGCCCTAAATTGACCACTCTTTCTGCTTTTTCATTTTGTCCGTTTACATTTTGGATACGGCGACCAAATGGTATCGCTTCCACCACTGTAACAGTCGAAGTAGAACGACGTGGTAGCGAAAGTTGAATTGCCATTTCCTTGCCTGATACCAACGTTGATGGGGTCAAATAACCAACACCTAAACCTTGAGAAAACTCTGCGGTTAAACGAGGGTGAGATAAATTTGCCAACCACGTTAATACATCTTTTGCCAAGGCTTTGTTTTGGCGTCCTTTTACTTCGGTGTTATCCCAAGTTGTAAGAGAAAAATCTTCACTATTGGAATTTGCCCCACGCATTAACCCTAAGAACATACTAGCAAGCGATTGTGATGCAGCAGTGTTATCACTGATAAAATATGCCGCACTGTTCCAACCACCATAACGGCGAGCCTCATTAACACGCTCTAATTGTTGATCCACCTTTTTCAACATTTGCTCAATATTTTTGTCCGTCATTTCTAAAGTAATTTGACGGCTAGAACCGATAGTTTGATTAGTACTATGGGCTTTATTTTTATTTATCGCAGTATTTTCGTTTTCTGTTTTGGATTTTGCTGTACTTTCTGAAGAACCCTCGGTTTCATTTTCAGAAGTTCCAGTAGTTGTAGAAGAACTTATCCCTTCTGTTGTACTGCTACCTAGTACGGTACTTAGCACAGCACCGCCTACGCTGATACCAATACCAATAAGTGGATTAACCGCAGTACCTGCCAACGCAGCGATTTGAATTGCACTATTTGCTACTGTTGAACCAACGGCAACTGCTTTTTGAGCTGCACCTGCTGTGGATGTGCTGCTAGATGTACCATTGGTTTGACTAAAATTTTTACCACGAGAGATGCTATAACTTGTTCCCTTAGTTTCAGTCAGACCAATACTTGTTCCAAAAGAGTGGCTAATGCCTTCACTGATACTTAACCCCACACTATCACTTTCATTTTCACCAAAAGAAAGTGTTTGTTTGAGTAATGGAGAAAGCTGAGTGGCAATGCCTTCATAACCTGCTTGGATCATATCTAACTGATGAGCAGAGACTGGTTCAGCTAAAATCAATGCTTGATATTCACGCCCTTCTGCTGCATCAATAAAATGCTCTAGCCCTTGCATAAAATGCTCACGTTCTTCTACGGAGAGAGAAGGAACACCTGTTACTGCCGTGATCGATAATGAACGCTCAGCCGCAAAATCCTTCATTAGCATTTCACCCTCTTTACCTTTTAAACGCTCAAGCTGGCTACCAGAAAAATGCCCTTTAAAAGTTTCATCGAGTAACTGCCCTGCTGTGCCACCTTGCATTTTATTTGGTGTCCCTCTTGTACCAAGATAGAGTATCGTTTCAGAGCCATTACTTTGTAGCAATAAGAAGACAGAATAACCAGCTGTACCCAGTGCCGTGTAAGCTGCTGTCATACTTTCTAGCATTGATTGTTTATTTTCCAATACTACTCGTTCAACCTTGAAAATACGTACATCGGTAGCAAAATTGATTTTCTCTGATGGGAATTTCTCTAGTGTTTGTAAATCAAATTGCCCTAATTCAGATAAATAACTTTTATTGAGTAATTCACGCCCATTAACCAATGCAGATAACGCTGTTTGACGAATTTGTTGCTCTTTACTTTTTAACATTGCTTGATTAGCCACAGATATTTCTCCTTAGTGAAAAAGTTTCCATAATGCCAACGCGACTAACCCACCTACGGCAAGAATGGCTGCTAATACTTTGGAATTACTGTTATTTGTTGATTGTTCCTTTGTTTGTCGTACGGGTTGCCCTGTTTGACTACGCGGTGTAGATTGTGATGCAGTACGTTGCGAGCCAGCTTGAGTTTGCACTTGTGGCTCTTTACGCTCCACTTTAATTTGTTGGAAATCAGGATCGCCTTTCTTCATCAAGGTTTCACGCACATTTACTAAATGGAAAAAACGTACCAAAGCAAAATTTTGGTTTAAATCACCTTGCTGTTTGTCAAAATAACGCCCATTCCATTTACTCTCATCTTGCTCAATTTCCGCAATAAAAGCACTGGTTTTATACTCTTCAAATACGCCTTTTGCATTTTTTTCCACATAAAAGACCGCTTGTATAAGCTCTTCAATGGTTAAGCGGAAGTCTGATAATTCTGCAGATAAAAATGCTCGAATGGCGGATACATCTTGTGCATCTAAATAACCTTTTAATTTGCTATTTGGTATATAACGGCTTAAATCTGGCTCAACATACTGATTAGCTTTTGGTGTTTCTTGGGTAAAATTAGTTGTCGTGTTTACTGTTTCAGTCACATTTTCTACGGTAAAGCCTTGTGCTGAGATTTGTTGTAGCCGTTCTTTTACCTGAATTAGATGCTCACATAATTCCTGAGAAAAATTATTTGCAAGTAAATTGGCCTTGCTAAAGAAATATTCACTACTTCCCCAATAATGTTCGTCTTTTAAATCGGCTTTAATATGCTCGGCTAATGGGGAGAAAATCCCCCCTTGTGTGACTAATTCTGCTAATTCTGTGCGGTTTTGTGCAGCAGAAATTTTTCCGTTCTTTAAATTGGTAATAAATTGCTGTTTCATCTTAGTTCTCCTTAAAGGGAAATTACCTTATCTAATTTCGCCTTAAATTCATTAATTTGTGCTAATTTTTGTTCTGCATCCTTAATTTGTTGCTGTAAGTTTGCTTGGTTTTGTGTTTTTTCTTGTAACTCTTTCACAATTTTTTCCATTTCAGCAGTAAATTCGTGCTCAATGAATGTTGTAAAGTTATTGAGATAATTTTCTGTATCTTTTTGAATTTTCTCTTTTACAGCTCGTATTAAATCGTTAAAGTATTGACGGATTTTGTCATCTCGGGTTTTGTAAAGATCTTCTAACTGAACATATTCTTCAGTCCAATATTTTGTTTCAAATACATCTACTTCTTTGGTTCTAAAATAAGTCCAAGGCTTATACCAAGTTCTATCACTAACCGTTTTTGTTCCCACTTTCACTTCTTTAGAATGTTTTTCCTCTTGAATTTCATTTGACTCCAATGAAAATTCCAAGTTGCTCATTTTATGTTTTAAGCCTTCTAATACAGGTAAGGGTAGATTTTCAAAGGCCTTACCGCTAAATAAGCTATTATTAAACTCGTCAAAAATTTCTTTTAATTTAGCTTTGGACGTTTTTTGTGTCTCTTCCACCAAACTACAGAATATATTGATCAATGCGTCAGATCGGAATTGCACTTCCTCTTCCAAGCGAGCTAAACGAGTTTCACCCACTTGTACATCGACTTTACCACTAAAATTACGACCAAATTCACGTAACATTTCTCGCACGTCAGCTTCTTTCTCATTGATCTGTGCAATAATCTCTGCAGAGTACAGCAAATTATCATTATTCAACAAAGTATCAATTTTGCCTTTAGCTTCGCCTTTTAGTGCTTCACTATTTTTTAGATTTTCTAATACTTCATTCACTCGCTCCAACTCTTCTTGATTTAAGTTCAACGATGTAACTAGCGCTTGCTCATCACTGCTGATTTTAATTGCAGTTTTTAACGCATCATAGGCACGATTAACACGGTTTGGCAGGTTGTATTTATCAATATATTCATCAATCATCGCCTCAATTGCTGGAATACCTGTACGGTATTCAGCTGGAGCAACCTCACGACTTGCTAAAATCTGTTTGGCACTGCTGCTTAATGGCATATGTTCAACAAAATCAATGCCAGGGTAATCACCCTCAGGAGTACATTTATATTCCCACGCATCTAAAATTGGTTTCTCACTGCGAGAGAGCAATTCATTTGCACTGCGTCGTCTGAGCAATCCTGCATTTAATGCCGACACAGGGTAAACAAGCGGGTCAAAAATACCATTATTTTGCAAATAAGTGCGAACATTCTCTAATACTTTTTCAACAGAGGTTTCTTTTTCAAAATCAAAGGAATCCATTTTATTGATTACAAAAATAAAACGATCTTTACTCTGTTTGCCGCCTTTTTTCATAATATCGGCAATCATTGACAGTACTAATTTATCGTCATTTGTTCCCAATTGTGTAGCATTTAATACATATAAAATCAGTGGATTACGTTGAGAATCTTGAATATAGGCTTGGGTGGTTTCCCAATGGCTTCTATCTTGGCTGTTGTTTGGCCCCGGAGTGTCACTAATAACCAAACGGACATCTTCACGCTCTGTAATACCAACAATATTCCCTTCCAACTTAATAAGTTTGGTATCTTCTAATTTGTTCCATTCTTGTAAGGTCGCAAGAGTGATTTGCTGTTGTGGATCAACCAGTTCACCGTCTTTGTTGTAGCGTTCACCAATAAATTCTTTATGTGGCATTTGGTCATTATCAGTGATTTGAGCAATAGTAGCTGTCGTTGCTTCATTCGCATTCGGTAATAATTCACAGCCTAGCATTGCGTTAATAAATGTCGATTTACCTGCTGACATTGTTGCTGCCACATATACGTCAAAATCACGGTTGAATGCAGCTTCAAAATTAGCTTGAATTTCTTTACTTTGTTCGATTTTTTCTTTGAAAATAGGGTGTTGCTGAGCTTCTTGCATCAACCCTTTAATTTGCTCCAAACGCTCACTAACTTCGGTAGTTTTTTCCCATTCAACATTGACTTCAATACCTTTTTCTTTGGCTTTTTCTGCTGCAATTTTTACATCAGAATAATCCGCTTCTACGCCTTTAAAAATGACATTAAAACTGCCATAGTCATTAAATTCATTGCGATCGACTTCTTCAAAGAAGTTTTCAATCCAAAGTTGCAAACGTTTATTTGCATATTGCATTAACGATGAATTTACTGCTGGAGTTTGCCATTCTGTATCTTGTGAAGGGCGAGTAAAAAAGTGAGTTTCAATAGTGAAAGGGTTGTGTTCAATACGAATTTCGTAACTCATAGTCTTTTCCTTATGGGTAAGTGGATAAATTAAAATGGGGTTTTCGATAATCTTTGTTGCAATAAATATTGCACAACACCAAAACCAGTTCGCATTATCGACTTGCTTAGGCGTTGTTTGGTAATAGTGCTGTTAGCAAATTTTACTCTGCCAACAGCTTTTGTTTTCTTTAATTTATTTAATATTTTGAGTTTTTGTGTCGTTTCTATTGTAGATGCAATAATCAAATTATCGTTTAAGCTGTTCAAAGCAATATTGACATCTGCTCGTTCAGTGCGTGTAAGCGGTGTATTATTTAACATTTTTTGCAATATCAGTGCGTAATGTGCCGCTGTTGGAATAATAGTGGGTTTATTAAATCCAATGTTAATGAGATATTTTTGAGCATTTGCTACCACCTTATCTAAACGTTCGCCTTTTTCTTCATCTAAGCAATCCGCTTTATTGAGTAAGAAAATAATCTGCTTGTGGGGATCTTTTTCTAATGTAGCTTGGATTTTCTCTAACAGGCTTTTATCATCATTTACTCCTAGTTGCGTTGCATTTAGTACATACAAAATCAAACCATAATTACCATCATTAATGACTTCCATCGTTAAATTCTCGTGGCTTTCATCTTGGCTATTATTAGGGCCTGGTGTGTCGTAAATAACAATATCCATTGCATCATTGTGTAAAGCCTGAATATCTCCTGCAATATCAATCAATTTGATATTAGGGTCAGCATTCCACTTTTTCATCGTATCAGCATCAATTTTGTGTGATTCTTCTAGCAATTCATTTTGGTATGAATAAGCACTTCCAAAAAAGAAAGATTGATGATCTTGATCGTGAATTCGGGTAATGGTAGCTGTCGTTGCTTGATTGGCAGAATGGAGTAATTCTTGCCCCAAAAGAGCATTGATCACCGTTGATTTTCCTGCACTCATTGTGGCAATCACAACCACATCAAATAATTTTTTTTGCATATATATCCTATGTTAAAGATTACAATTACGATTTTTTATACACCACACTAATTCGATTATTGGCAATATCCCTTGCAATTTCATAATCAGGGTCATAAGTTAAAATATTATGTGCAGCGATAGAGGCGAGAGAGAAAATACCTAATGCTGGGTTTAATAATCCTGCCATTCCTGCAACAATGCGATTTTTAGTGTAAATTCGACATTTTAAGTATTGGCTTTCAATATACTTTTCTAAAACTTCTGTGATATTCAGCATATCTTCCGTTTTTACACCGCAGATCTCAAAAGATTGTCTGCTATCAATAAGTGCTTGGAATTGGTTGTAATAATTTGAATAAGTGAGTGTTGCCATATTGTTGTTCCTTAGTTATTACTTGTTAAATATTGCTGAATATTTTCAATCATTTTATGTTGTAGCCTGTCGGGACTAACAATCGTCAAATGGGGGATCCAGTACTGCACAAGGGGGACGATTTCCATTTCGTTGATATTTTTACAGGAAAGGAGTAGTCCGCCGTCATCTAGTCGGTGTAATAATTGTTGGTTAGGCAGTAAATTGCGACGTAAAAAATAAGGAGCGGCAATTTTGTTCACTTTCACGACCACTTCAGCAATCTGGTTGCCGTGAGAGATGCTGTCGTTTTGTTTAATCTCTTCTATAAATTGTTGATTGGGTTCGAAAGTTTGATCAAGCACTTTGAGTTTACTTATCTGTTTAAAGCAAAAGGTTTTCTGTTTGTCTTGATCGGTGCCGAGTACATACCAAATGCCGTTTTTGTTGATCAGTGCGTAAGGGGCAATTTGGTAAAATTTTCCGTCAATCTGACCGCTTTTGATGTAATCAAAGTGGATAAATTGGTGTTTTTCAATGGCGGAATGAATTTGATCAAAGGCTTTTTCTAAGCCACTAATATCTTCATATTCAAAGCCTTTAATGCGAATGCTATCAACCAGTTTTTCTTGGAAGAATTGGCGATCAATTTTAGGGAAAAGATCGGCGATGCTGGCGAAACTGGCAAAGCGTTCAATTTCGCTTTGGTTGAATACGCCTAATTTTGAGCGGTCAATTTGGTAATAACGTGGCCCTTGTTCTTTCCATTCTAAAAAAGAAAGGCGTTCGTTGATATCACGTTGAATAGTGCGAATGGAGCAATCAAATTCCCCTGCTAATTCATTGATGTCGATTCGTTCTTGCGTATTTAATTGCGAGAGAATAAACGCTAAACGTTGTGCGAGTAGATTGTTCTTTTTCATTTTTTCTCTTGTCTGAGTTGCTTATGGCACTATATTAAAACAGTCATATTGAATTAGCACGTCAGGTTATGTCGCTTATTAAAAATTTTTCAAAAATATAGAAAAAATTTTCTCAGATTATTGACAAAGTCTTTTTTCATTCGGACGCCAGCGTGGCGTCCCTACAAGGAAAGTTATAACCAATTGAAAAATAACAGATTTTATTTTGT
>NZ_LEKM01000146.1 GCF_009761375.1 Ursidibacter arcticus
AATGATGCAGTATCTCGAATGGAGCGGGGAACAACCATACCAACAATTACACGTTTACTTGAGTTATCCGAAATTTTTCAATGTGAAATTGCAGATTTGGTTACCGATACAAGCTATCGAGCGGTTGATCAGGCGAGAGCTTTAGAGAAGTTATTAGATCAGCTTGAAGATGTGGAGCGAGCGGAGCTATTGTTGTTAATTGAGAAGATGATTGATTGGAAACATAAGGCAAGCTAGGGGTAGGTATAGTGGAGCCAAATTATTCCATTGTAGGGGCGGGTCCTGTGCCAGCCCGAATATTTGATAATGGAGTGTAATGGACAAAAATGTG
>NZ_LEKM01000147.1 GCF_009761375.1 Ursidibacter arcticus
TTTCTGTTGCTAATTTAGAAGGTCGTACTGAATTGGCGGAAGGTGCAATTGCTAAGAAAGCAAATCAAGATGATTTGGACAAAAAAGCAGACAAAGATTACGTTGATACTAATCTATCTAATATCATTACTCACGTGAATACTGCTAATGATGTGCTAGATCAAGAGCTTCTTAAAGTGAAAGATCAAGCAAATGTAAACAAAATTTCTGTTGCTAATTTAGAAGGTCGTACTGAATTGGCGGAAGGTGCAATTGCCAGAAAAGCTGATAAAACCTACGTAGATGATGAAATTCAAATAGTGAAAAACTCTATTCCAACAGAGCAAAATTTATCAGGTATTAGATCTGAACTAGAGAAAAAATCAGATAAGGAGTATGTTGATAGAGCAGATGAAAGACTCCAACAAAATATTATCAATGTTGATAATAAAGCGAATGCAAATATTGCCGCTATTTCTGATCTAAAAGTACGTGCAGAGGCTACTGAAAATGCAATTAGAGCGAATTTTAATCGCATTAACAACAATGCCGAAAACATTAATAAATTAGATCAGCGTGTAACGAAGCTAGATAAAAAACTAGAGCGTGGTTTGGCTCAGCAGGCAGCGTTATCAGGTTTATTTCAACCATATAATGTCGGCAAAGTGAATATTACTGCAGCAGTGGGTGGGTACAAATCTGCAACAGCTGTGGCAGTTGGGGCTGGTTATCGTTTCAATGATAAAGTAGCAGCAAAAGCTGGTGTATCGTTTAGTGGTAATGCGGCATCTTACAATGTAGGTGTTAATTACGAATTCTAATTTTATTTGTTTTTAAATGTTAATTACCCGTTTCTGAAGAGGTTGTAGAAACGGGTATTAACACAAATTTTGCTATAGATTTCAGATTTTACACATTCCCATTTTTAATGTTTTCTAACTCTTCCCAGCGTTCAAATGCTTGTTCTAAGGCTTGCTCGGTATCGGCGAGTTTTTGTAGCTGTGCTTGGGTGTAACTTGGATCTTTGCTAAAGAAATCAGCACTATTTACTTCTAACTGTAATGTTTCAATTTCAGCTTCAAGTTGCTCCATTTTTTCAGGTAACGCTTCCAATTCACGTTGATCTTTATAAGAGAGCTTCACTTTTTTTGCAGGTTCAGTTTTCGCTTTTTCCTGTTCTACAAGCGGTAGCTTTTCAGTTGTTTTTTGCAAATTTTTGCTTGTATCTAACCGCTTGTTTTCAAGACTAGTGTGATAATTTTCTTGTTGCTGTTTTGCATCGTGATAGCCACCGATGTATTTATTTAAAACGCCATTACCTTCAAAGATGTAACACTCTTCAACGGTATTATCAATAAATTGACGGTCGTGGCTTACGATCAAGAGTGTGCCTTGATAGTCGGCTAATAGTTCTTCCAACAGCTCTAATGTTTCCACATCAAGATCGTTAGTCGGCTCGTCTAATATCAATAAATTATTTGGTTTAAGTAGTAATTTCGCCAACAATAAGCGGTTACGTTCACCGCCAGATAATGCTTTAACAGGTGTCATTGCTCGTTTTGGTGGGAATAAAAAGTCTTGTAAATAGCCTAAAACGTGGCGTTTTACACCATTTACTTCAATATCTTGCTTACCATCAGCAACGTTATCCATCACTGTTTTTTCAGGATCGAGTTCAGCACGATATTGATCGAAATAAGCTACTTCTAATTTTGTACCACAGCGAATAGAACCTGATGTCGGTTGTAATTCGCCTAATAAGAGCTTGATAAAGGTAGTTTTTCCACAGCCATTTGCACCAACAAGGGCAATTTTATCGCCACGCAGAATAGTCGTGCTAAAATTGCTCAATAACGTTTTACCTGCAACTTCATAGCTGGCATTTTCCACTTCAAAGACAATTTTGCCAGAACGAGCGGTCTGATCGAGCTGAATTTTTGCCGTTCCCAACACTTCTCGGCGATTTCGTCTTTCTTCTCGAAGGGCTTTTAAGGCTCTTACACGTCCTTCATTGCGAGTACGGCGAGCTTTAATACCTTGTCTGATCCAAACTTCTTCTTGGGCGAGTTTCTTATCAAACAGCTCATTTTGTAATGCTTCGACACGCAAGTCTTCTGCTTTAGTTGTGAGATAAAGATCGTAATTTCCAGGGTAAGAAACTAATTTACCCCGATCTAAATCCACAATACGAGTTGCCATTTTGCGAATGAAAGCACGATCGTGCGAAATAAAAATAATGCTACCTTTAAAATCCAATAAGAGATTTTCTAGCCAGTTGATTGCATCAACATCTAAATGGTTGGTTGGCTCATCTAGTAGCAACACATCAGGGTTTGACACTAACGCTCGTGCAAGTGCCGCTTTACGCAACCAACCGCCCGACAATGCGGAAAGCGGTGTGTCTGGGTTAAGTTCTAACAAACGGAGCGTATCTTGAATACGGTTTTCAAACTGCCAACCGTTAGCGTGTTCAAGTTGAGTTTGTACAGCGGAGAGCTTTGCCATTAAAGTGTCGTTATAGTCTGTCTGCATTTCAACCGAAATATGATGATATTGCTTTAACAGATCAGCAAGATGGCTAATACCTTCCGCAACATAATCAAAAATTGTCCCTTCCGCAAAGCGTGGAGGGTCTTGCTCTAAGCGAGCCACAACAATATCTTTCTCAAAAATCAGTTTGCCATCATCAAGTTGAATATCGCCTGCAAGAATTTTCATTAGGGTGGATTTACCCGCCCCATTACGCCCAACTAAACAGACTCGCTCGCCTGCTTCAATATGTAATTCTGTGTGATCTAACAGTGGGTGATCGCCAAAGCCTAAATAGGCATTAGAAAGGTTAATTAAAGCCATAATCTCAATATCTTATAAAAAATTTTGCAAATTTTAGCAGTTTTATGACCGCTTGTAAGCGGTGATTTTGGAGGAAAGTTTTGCAATGTGCAGGACAAGATCGTATTTTCTGTCAATTTATGATCTAATGGAGATTCATATTCCATATTAATATAGGTTGTAAAATGAGTATTCTCCATTTTTTCGAAGCATTTATCTGACCCTATAACATATAATCAAAAGTACTCATTTTTAGATATCGTCTTTCTTGTTGTAACTGTCATTTAGCAAGGTTTTTGTTACTGGGGGCGTAGGTTGAAAAATAGACAGGATATGCGATTGCCTTGACGGAAATCGCTAAAATCACACAAAAAATTCCCCATTTAATACGGAAATGTTTTATATTGTCGCTTTCATTTAATCAATTATAACTTGAGGAATTTATATGCAAACTTACAACATTGCGGTATTAAGTGGTGATGGTATTGGCCCTGAAATTATGGCTCAAGCGATCAAAGTGCTTGATGTAGTACAACAAAAATATGGTTTTACCCTTAATTATAACCACTATGATATTGGTGGCATCGCAATTGACAATCACGGTAAGGCATTACCTGAAAGCACCTTAAAAGGCTGTGAAGAGGCTGATGCCATTTTATTTGGTTCTGTCGGAGGACCTAAATGGGAACATTTACCCGCTAACGAACAGCCTGAACGTGGTGCATTATTACCTCTACGCAAACATTTTGCCCTATTTTGTAATCTTCGTCCTGCCACACTTTATAAAGGGCTAGAACAATTCTGTCCACTGCGAGCAGATATTGCAGCCAAAGGTTTCGATATGGTTACAGTGCGTGAATTAACAGGTGGTATCTATTTTGGGCAACCTAAAGGCCGTGAAGGTGAAGGGGCAAATGAAAAAGCCTTTGATACAGAAGTTTATCACCGTTATGAAATTGAACGTATTGCAAAAGTGGCATTTGAAACAGCAATGAAACGTAGCAAGCACGTTACTTCGGTGGATAAAGCCAATGTGTTAATGAGTTCAATTTTATGGCGTGAAACGGTTAATGAAGTGGCAAAACAATACCCTGAAGTAAAATTAGATCATATTTATATTGATAATGCGACAATGCAGTTAATCAAACAGCCAGAGTTTTTTGATGTGTTACTCTGTTCAAATATTTTCGGCGATATTATTTCTGATGAATGTGCAATGATTACAGGTTCAATGGGAATGTTGCCATCAGCGAGCTTAAATGAAAAAGGCTTTGGTTTATTCGAGCCAGCAGGTGGCTCTGCACCTGATATTGCAGGTAAGAATATCGCAAATCCTATCGCACAAATTCTTTCTGCGGCAATGATGCTACGTTATAGTTTTGGTTTGGAAGATGCAGCCAAAGCTATCGAAAATGCGGTACAAAAAGTCTTAGCAGAAGGCTACCGTACCGCCGATTTAGCCGATAAATCAGCAACAATTTCAACCAGTGAAATGGGTGATTTAATTGCGAAAAATATCTAATTCTTAATCTAAAAAATAGGCGGGAAATCCCGCCTTTTTCATCTTTATTTGCAAATAATTTGCCTTAACTAACCGCTTGTAAGCCTATTGTTAATGTCCTTTGTGGCTTGTTCCGTATAGGATTTTATCTGTATATGCCATTGCAAGAGCTGAAACTAAGAAACCTAAATGTAACAATAATTGCCACATCATTGTTTTTTCATCCATATTTGCTGCATTAACAAATGTCTGCAACATATGAATGGATGAGATACTGATAATCGACATTGAAAGCTTCACTTTTAGTACGGAAGCATTGACGTGACTTAACCATTCAGGCTCATCAGGGTGATTTTCTGTGTGTAACTTAGACACAAAAATTTCGTAACCTCCTACGATGACCATTACAAGCAAGTTTGCAATCATCACTACATCAATAAGATTAAGCACAGCCAACATAATGGTATTTGAGTCCATCTGTTTTAAATTAATTGTGAGTTCCCACAATGATTTAATAAATTTATACGCATAAATACCTTGTACTACAATTAAGCCCAAGTACATTGGCAATTGTAGCCAGCGACTAGCAAAGATAAGATGTCCAATTAAAGAGGGGGCTTTATGTTTCCGTTGTGCTGGATATGATTGAGAAGAGTGATATTCCATATAATACCTAAATTAAAAGTAGATTTTATCGAGGAAACTATTGTATCTATATTCTTATGTCAATGATAGATTATCTGACATACGAAGAAGGATAATTTCTTTAAATTGAATAGGATATTTCCCAACAAAAAAGCTAGGCATTATGCCTAGCTCAGATTATTGACAAAGTCTTTTTTCATTCGGACGCCAGCGTGGCGTCCCTACAAGAAAAGTTATAACCAATTGAAAAATAACAGATTTTATTTTGTTGTGTAGGGACGCCACGCTGGCGTCCGTTAATTGGATACAACAAATTGGGGTTTGTCATCAGTCTGAGCTAGGCATTGAGCCTAGCTTTTACTATCAATAAACCAATTAAAAT
>NZ_LEKM01000148.1 GCF_009761375.1 Ursidibacter arcticus
GTTTGTCATCAGTCTGAAAATATCAATATTTTGCTATTGATATAAAAAGATTGAGGCTACGTAATGCTTATTTGATATAAAGAGCAGATAATTATTGGAAAATAATAGTCTTTTTAAAAATTAGTGATTAGAATAACCAATTCGTTGCGTTGGTTATTGGAGGGGCTATATTTCGTGAAGGCTATAAAACCATTCTATTTTATTCTTTTCATATATGTCGGCTGTTTGGGTATGATTAACCACTCAGTTGCTAATGAGCTTTCTCAAATTCAGCAAAAGATTAACCAACAGCAAGCTAAAATTAGAGAACAAAAGCAGAAACGAGATTCACTTCAATCTACTCTAAAAAATCAGGAAATTCAGATTAGTAATGTCAATACTCAATTAAAACAGATTGAAACAAACTTAACTGAAATCCGTCAAGTTATTCGTCATACTGAGCAAGAAATTAAACGTTTAGAAAAGCAAGAAATTGAGCAGAAGGAGAAACTGAAGGAACAATTAGATTCTGCATATCGCTCTGGTATTCATCCTTCTGTTTTAGAGCGTTTATTATCGGAAGAAGCTAAAAATGCAGATAGAATGAGTGCTTATTATGAACATATGAACCAAATTCGTATTGATGCCATTAACGAACTACGCAAAACTCAAGATGAGTTAAAACTCCGCCGAGATGAGTTAAAAAAACAGCAATCAGGGCAACAAACTCAGCTATCGGAACAGAAAAAGCAGGAAAAAGAGCTACAAAAAGTTAAAAATCAGCGTGAAAGTACGATTCGTTCAATTGATAAGACCTTAGAGCAAGATCAAAGTCGTTTAGACGCGTTGAAAAATAATGAAGCTGCCTTACGCCGTCAAATTGCACAGGCATTGAAAGAGTCTGAACAAGTAGAAAAGCAAGAAATTGCTAAATTAGAGCAGAAAAAGAATTCGGAAGAGAAACGTCAAGCCACTGAAGAAGAGAAGCAGCAAGTTCGTGCTGGGGCAGGGTTGTCAGGTAAGTATGCAATGCCTTTGACGGGTAAAATCTTAAATCGTTTTGGTTCTACTCAAATGGGGGAGCTTAAATGGGATGCCATTGTGATTGAGGCAAAATCAGGTGCTCCAGTTAAAGCGATTGCAGGCGGTAAAGTTGCTTTAGCGAGCTGGCTTGAGGGCTATGGGCAGCTAGTGGCAATTGATCACGGTAAAGGCGATATGTCTTTCTATGGTTACAATCAATCTATTGCAGTGAAAAAAGGGGCGAGAGTTCAAGCAGGGCAAACTATTGCCTATGCAGGTAATTCTGGAGGGCAGAATCGCTCGGCACTTTATTTTGCTATTCGCCGTAAGGGCGTTGCAGTTAATCCATTGAATTGGGTTCGTTAGTATGCAAATGATGAAATATAAGCGGTTTGTTATTGCTGTTTTTTTGCAAATTTTTGTGGCGATCTCACCGCTTGCTGTGGCAGGGAAATTAGCTATTGTAATTGATGACATCGGTTATCGAGCAAGGGAAGACGATGCAATTTATAATTTACCTAAAGAAGTCAGTGTCGCAATTATCCCTGTTGCACCTTATGCCACAGCGAGAGCAAATAAGGCTTATGCACAAAAAAGAGATATTCTCATTCATTTGCCAATGCAGCCACAGAATAGTGCTCAGTTAGTTGAGGCTGGGGCGTTATTTGTGGGAATGGGGGAAGATAAAGTTGCTCGTTTAATTGAATCGGCTCGAATGCAAGTTCCTTATGCGATTGGTTTAAATAATCATATGGGCAGTAAAGCCACAACAGATCGACAAACAATGGAACACTTAATGAAAGCGTTGTCTGCTCAACAGCTATTCTTCCTTGATAGTAAAACCGCAGGGAATAGTGTTGCGGCGAAAGTGGCAAAAGAGTTTGGTATTAAAGCATTAGAGCGTCATATTTTTTTAGATGATAGTGATGCACTTGAAGATGTGAAAAGACAGTTTCAACAAGCAATCTCGTATGCGAGAAAAAATGGTTTAGCAATAATGATAGGGCATCCAAGAAAACATTCCATTGCCGTCTTAGAAGCTGGATTATCAAATTTACCTGATGACATTCAATTAGTGAGCTTAAGTAGCTTATGGCGTGGTGAGAAAATTGAGCCTGTGAAACCATTCAGCATTCAGTTTGTCATAGAGCCTGCATTGAGTTCTGTACCGCCATTTAATACCGTTCCATTATTGCGTGGGCTACCGAAAGAATAAATAAGTGGTCAGATTTAAGGAAATTTTTACCAAATTAGTGAGATAAGAGCCAATATAATGAAAACAAAACTCTCTATTTTCGCGTTATTGACGTTGACAACATTAACTGCTCAAGCAGAGCAGACTGTTTTATTGCGTGTGGAAGGGATTAAAGATAAAGATCTTTACGCTAATGTGCGTGTCTATTTATCACAGATCAGTAATGATGAAGCAGATGGATCGGAACGTTATCAACATCGTGTTCAGCAAGCAGTGGATAAGGCATTGAGAGCATTGGGATATTATAATACCCAGTATCAGTTTAGTTTAACGCCACGTCCTAACCCACAAAAAGATCTCTTAAAATTGCAAGTTCAGTTAGATAAGCCTGTGAAACTTGATGAACGTGATGTTCAGATTACAGGAATGGCGGCAGAAGATAGTGATTTTGATAATCTCAAAAAATCAATTCCAGCTAAAGAAACGGTGCTAAACCACGAAACTTATGAGAATTTTAAAAGTAGTGTTGAGAAATTAGCACAAGCTCGAGGTTATTTTGATGGGCAGTGGCAGGTTCATCGTTTGGAAGTGTACCCAAAGGAGCATACGGCAGATTGGCGTTTAAGCTATGACAGCGGAATACGTTATAAATATGGCAATATTGCCTTTGTGAATAGCCAAATCCGTCAAGACTATTTAGAGAATATTCTTCGCATTAAATCAGGGGATTATTATCACTTAACGGATCTTTCTAAACTATCTAGTGATTTCTCATCAAGTAACTGGTTTACGTCTGTTTTGGTTGAACCAGAGATTCACGAGGCGGATAAAACCGTAGATTTGAATGTGTTGCTACAACCACGCAAGAAAAATGATGTAGAAATTGGAATTGGTTATGTTACGGATATAGGTCCTCGTTTACAGCTTAATTGGAAAAAGCCTTGGCTCAATGATCGTGGGCATAGTATAGAAAGTAACACCTATATTTCTAAGCCAGAACAATCTTTTGAGTTTGGTTATAAGATCCCGATTAAAGCTCATCCAATCAATTATTTCTATCAGTTTTCAGGTGGTTTAGAGCGTGAAGATCAGAACGATACCAAATTTACAGGGGCACATTTAGGTTTTCAACGTTTTTGGAATCACGAAACAGGTTGGGCTTTTTCCTTAGGGTTAAAAGCACGTTATGATGCTTTTGAGCAAGCTAGTCAGCCTAAAATTAAAACATTATTGCTTTATCCAACGGCATCATTAAATCGTACGCGTAGTGATGGAAATCGTTTTCCACTTTGGGGGGACTCACAAAAAGTAACACTAAATTGGGGAAGTAAAATGTGGGGCTCTGATGTGAATTTTTACAGTGCGAAAGCTTCAACTGCGTGGGTAAGAACTTATTTTACAAACCACCGTTTTTACTTTAGAGCGGAAGTCGGCTATTTAAATGCCAGTGAATTTAAGCGTATTACACCTGCATTACGTTATTTTGCAGGGGGCGATATGAGTGTTCGGGGCTTTGGCTATAAAGATATTTCGCCTAGAGATGAGCAAGGTAAATTGACAGGGGCATCGCATTTAATGACAGCCAGTGCAGAATATCAATACCAAGTTTATCCGAATTGGTGGGCGGCAGCTTTTTATGATACAGGGCTTGCAGCACGTCATTACAAAGGAAAAGAGTTACATTCAGGTGCAGGCGTTGGGGTTCGATGGGCATCACCAATTGGAGCGATTAAATTAGATATTGCAACGCCAGTAAGATCGCCAAATAATCAAAAAGGCATTCAATTTTATATTGGTTTAGGTTCAGAACTTTAAGAATTAAAACAAAATGGACGACAAAAAATTTGAAAAGCCCGATGTGGCAGAACAGACAGAAAATGTAGAACATCAGCCTAAAAAGCGTAAATGTCGAATTTTCGCTTGGTTTTTTGCAATTATATTTCTCATCATTGCAATTCCAGTGGCATTGTTAGCGACAGGAAAAGGTCAGCAGATGGCATTGGAATTTGTTGCAAAACAGCTCCAAGGGCTATCGTTTAGTAAAGTAGAAGGCTCGTTACAGGATGGTTTACGTCTATCTGACGCTCAGTATCAAATGGACGGCGTTGATGTGCTACTAGGGCAAGCAGATTTACATATTGGCTTTCAATGCTTATTGGATAAAAAAGCGTGTTTAGAAAATCTCGCTGTTAAAAATGCAGTTATTGCAATTGATACGAGTAAACTCCCCGTTTCTCAGCCTAAAGAAAGTGAGCCTTTAGGTAAGGTTGAGCTACCTATCCCAGTTTCATTGAAACAAATTAGTTTGGATAATGTACAAGTTAAAGTAGATGAAATGGATATTACGTTGGAGCATTTCCATTCAGGGCTTAACGGAGAAGGCTCGAACTTGACACTCTCTCCAACTTTGGTTAAAGGGCTAACACTTTCCTTGCCAGCACAACAAGCGGTGAGTTCTGAGCAAAAAAATACCAAAAAAGAGAATAAGCCAACCCAGCCAGTAGATTGGCAAGAGATTAAGCAGAAACTCTCTCAACCATTATTGACTAAATTAGATCCTATTCAATTACCGCTTGATCTGAATATTCCTGAATTTAACGCAGAAAATATTCATATTGAGCAGAAAACGAAAGATCTTGATGGCAAGATACAAGAGCCAATTTCATTAGTTCATATCTCGGACGTTGAGCTTGTCGCTAAATCAGATAGCACTTCCGTAGATTTAACAACGCTCTCAGTAAAAACAGATAAAGGAAATATCTCAGGAAAGGGAATATTAACCTTATCAGAAAACTACCCATTATCTTGGCAACTTAATGCAAATTCGTCAGAACTAAAAGAGTATGGTTTACCAGCAAGCCAAGTCAATGCAACTGTATCAGGGGAGTTATTTGGTAAAACAGAACTTGATATTCAAACTGAAGGTGCTGTTAATGCCAACATCAATGGATTTGTAAAGCTGGCAGAGCCAAAAACGCCTTTGCAATTGCAGATCCAAAGTGAACAGGTGACTTATCCGTTTATTCAAGAGAAAGGAGATGATCCTTTAAAACTTAAAAATATCGCCCTGTTGTTGTCTGGCGATTTGTTAGATTATCAACTAGAAACTAGCCTAGCAATGAGCGGAATGAATTTACCAGCGGGCGATCTTGCTTTGAAAGGCAAGGGGGGATTAACGGAATTTACTTTGCAAGATCTTAATCTCAATGCTTTACAAGGCAAGGCTCATTTGAACGGTAAAGTTGATTGGTCTAATGGAGTTGAATGGCAATCGACACTTAATGTAAATGGTATCAATACTAAAACATTGTTACCTGAATGGGCGGCTGTATTATCAGGTAATCTTGTCTCATCAGGTTATGCGGCAAGAGGTGAGAAAGGCGATGAATGGGCCGTAAATGTGTCTGACATTGATATGCAAGGTAATCTGTTTCAAAAGAATTTACAACTAAAAGGGGAACTCAAATCAGATAGCCAAACGTTGTTAAATGTCCCTAATGCAACGCTAGTTTATGGTGAGAATAACATTGCGTTAAAAGGTATATTAGGTGAAAAATCAGATTTTATTGCCGAGATTAAAGCCCCTAATTTACAAGGGTTAGTGCCAAATTTAAAAGCGAGTGTGAATGGTAATGTTAAATTACAAGGTAAAGTCACTGAGCCTGAGTTAAATTTAGATTTAACCGCAAATAATGTAAGTTACGAGCAATTTGGCTTACAGCATTTGACTGCCAAAGGAAAGGTTACGACTGAACAAACAATTCAAGGTGATGTTGAGATTGGTTTACGAGGTTTTAAACAAGGCGATATTCGTATTGATGATGCAACGTTAGTTGCAAGTGGTAGTGAAGCAAATCATAGTCTAAAACTGACCGCTAAGGGCGAGCCTGTTGGGGCAGCATTACAGCTCACAGGTAAATTTGATCGAACAGCACAACAGTGGCAAGGGCAATTAGCAAATATTGCAATTCAATCTCCTGTGGGGGAATGGAAGAACGATAAATCGTTACAAATTAGCTATGATAATCGCAAAATTCAAGCCGATATTTCTGCACATTGTTGGCATAATCCTAAAGTTAATATCTGTTTCCCACAACGTTTCCAAGCGGGTAAAGAGGGGAAAGTCCCTTTTGAAATTAAGCAATTTGATTTAGCGACATTGCAGGAATTTTTAGAAAAAGAGAGCCAAATTTCGGGGATTGTTGCTGCAAAAGGCGATGTGGCTTGGTTTACGAATAAAGCACCACAAGTGAATGTAGAATTAACATCTAATGCGGTGAAATTTAGTCAAAAAATGGATTATCGAACTTTCCCAATTACGTTATCGCCAGTAAAAATTGTGGCGAATTTGGCGGATAACAATTTAAAGCTGAATACGGATATTAAAATTGAAAATAATGGGCGTATTGACAGTGAATTATTGATGAAAGATATTGCCAATGCCCGTTCTTTATCAGGGAAAATCAATATTGATCATCTTAATTTGTCTTTAGTTAAACCACTTTTGACCAATGGAGAAACGGTAACAGGGGATATCAATGCCAATTTAACTCTTGGTGGCAATGCGTTATCGCCGTTGTTGTATGGGAATTTGAATTTAACTGGGCTTACTGCTCGTTCAGCGATGATGCCATTTGATGTAACGGGTGGGAATTTAGCCTTAAATTTCAATGGTGCATCTTCAACCTTAAACGGTAATGTTCAAACTAAAGAAAGTAACTTGCTTTTAGAAGGCGACGCAAATTGGAAGAAACTTGATGCGTGGCATACGCGTGTTACTGCTAAAGCGAATAAATTCCGCGTTGATATTCCAAGTATCGCAAAAGTAGATGTTAGCCCGAATATTGAAGTAAAAGCGACTCCGAAAGAGCTGGTTCTGAGTGGGAATGTTGATATTCCTTGGGCAAGAATTGAAGTTGAAGAATTACCAGAAAGTGCGGTAAGTGTGAGTGCAGACGAAGTGATTATGGATGGCTCTGCTAGAAATAAACTCGCTAACAAAGTTGCTACTTTACCTAAAAATGTGCCACAAACAGGCTCAGGTATGGCAATTAAAGCAGATATTACAATCAATATTGGTAATGATGTTAGACTAGATGCGTACGGATTAAAAACAGATCTTTATGGAATACTGAAAGTACGACAAGGCAGTAAAGGGCTTGGCTTGTACGGGCAGGTAAATTTGAAAAATGGAACTTTTGCATCATTTGGGCAAGATTTAGTGGTGCGTAAAGGGTTAATTTCTTTTACTGGATTGCCATCACAGCCAACCTTGGATATTGAAGCAATTCGTAACCCTGAAGCAATGGAAGATTCTAGTATTACTGCTGGCGTTAAAGTAACAGGGATTGCAGATTCTCCAGACGTAAAACTGTTTTCAACCCCATCAATGTCTCAAGATCAAATTCTCTCTTATATCTTAACTGGGCGTAGTTTAGATAGTGAAGGGGGGAATGCGGGTAACTCTATTGCAGCTGCATTGATAGGAATGAGTTTATCAAAAAGCAGTAAAGTAGTAGGTGGCGTTGGGAGTGCATTTGGGATAAGTGATCTTAATGTTACAACCGCAGGAATTGGCGATAACACAAAAGTCGTTGTCAGCGGTAGTCTTACGCCTAAATTTAAAGTCAAATATGGTGTCGGGATTTTCGCACCATTGACGGAATTAACCTTGCGTTATCGTTTGGCTCCAAGTCTTTATTTACAATGGGTGTCAAGTGTCAATCAAGCGGTTGATTTGCTTTACCGTTTTGAATTTGATTAAGCTGAACTGTTCTCAAGGGTAAACATATTTTATAGGAACATAAATTTTAATTATGGATAAGCAACGACAAAAACAGCTACAAAAGTGGCTTAGACAGCAACAAAAAATTGTCAAAAAATGGCTTTACTTAAATGTACTATTTGGCACATTTAGTGCATTGCTCATTGTGGGACAGATGTGGTTTTTAGCATCAATGTTACACAAAATGATTATGGAACAGCAATCGCCCACCAATTTTATGGGGGAGTTAGGTTTATTACTGGGGTGTTTTATTGGTAGAGCATTACTGTTTTGGTTGCGTGAGCGAACTGGTTTTCAAGCAGGGAAAACCCTGCGTATTCATCTACGTCAGCAAATTTTAGATAAACTTGCTCAAGTCGGCCCAATGACTATTCAACAAAAACCAGCAGGAAGTTGGGCTGCGTTAATGCTAGAGCAAGTCGAAAATATCCATAATTTCTATGCTCGCTATTTGCCTCAGCAATTTTTATCGCTGATCGCACCGCTTGTGATTCTTTGCTTTGTTTTTCCATTAAATTGGGCGGCTGGTTTCATTTTATTTATTACTCTGCCACTGCTACCGATTTTTATGGCTCTTGCAGGTTTTAAAGCTGCTGATGCTAATCAACGAAACATTGGAGTGCTTTCTCGTTTAAGTGGTCAATTCTTAGATAGTTTAAAAGGGCTTGAAACCATTCGCCTGTTCGGGCAAGCTGAAGCTCAAACAGAGCAAATATTTAAACGCACCGAAGAGTTCCGTATCAGTACAATGGATGTACTTAAAATGGCGTTCCTTTCGTCTGCAGTACTGGAATTTTTTACTGCAATTTCCATTGCGGTTATGGCAGTTTATTTTGGTTTTATCTATTTGGGGGAGTTAGATTTTGGCTATTATGATGTGGGTGTGAGCCTGTTCATTGGGTTCTTTTGCTTGATGTTAGCACCAGAATTTTACCAACCATTAAGAGAATTAGGCATTTATTATCACGATAAAGCGGCTGCAATAGGGGCTGCTGATAGCATTGAAACATTTTTAACGGCTGATGTATCAACACAAACTAATGGCTCTGTTTCATTACCAAATCAGCCATTAAGTATAATTGCGACCGATTGTCAAATTTTATCACCGCAAGGACAGCCTTTAACAGCACCTTTAACTTTATCTATTTTAGCAGGACAACATATTGCGTTAGTTGGGCAGAGTGGGGCAGGTAAAAGCTCTCTAATGAATATGCTACTTGGTTTTTTACCTTATCAGGGAAGTATTAAAATTAATGGTGTTGAATTACGTGAGTTAGACATCAAACAATGGCGAGCTTCACTGGCGTGGGTTGGGCAAAACCCACAGTTGATAAAAGGGAGCTTACGAGACAACATTATCCTTGGTAATCCACAAGCTACCGATGAACAAATCAGCGAAGCTCTGCGTTTATCTAAGGCTGATGAATTTGTTTACCGCTTAGGGCTGGAGCGTGAAATTCAAGATGCTAATATGGGCATTTCAGGTGGGCAGGCACAGCGTATTGCGATTGCTAGAGCATTACTTCGCTCTTATCAATTCTTGTTGCTTGATGAGCCGACGGCAAGTTTAGATATGCAATCGGAACAGCAAGTATTAGCCGCATTGCATCATTTAAGCCAGCAACAAACAACCTTAATGATTACTCACCGTATTGAAGATCTAAAACAGTGTGATGAAATTTGGGTAATGAAACAAGGGCAGATTATTCAGCAAGGCAAATTCACAGAGCTTGAGCAACAAGGTTTCTTCGCAGAATTATTAGGGAACCAAGAACTGCTTGGAAATCAAGATATAAGGTAAAATAGATGCGTTCACTTTTTCCATTTTTAGCGTTATACCGCAACCATTTGGGACTATTAGCTTTAGGGGTTATTTTAGCTATTACCAGTTTGGCTGCAAGTATCGGTTTATTAAGTCTATCAGGTTGGTTTCTTGCGGCATCAGCATTGGTAGGTTCAAGCCTGTTTTTTAATTTCTTTTACCCTTCAGCAGGCGTACGTGGATTAGCGATAGGGCGGACTGTCTCCCGCTATTTTGAGCGTTTAGTCACCCACGATGGCACCTTTAGGGTATTGGCGAATTTAAGAGTGGAAATTTTCCGAAAGCTCATTCCGCTTAGCCCTGCTAAACTAAGCCGTTATCGCCATAGTGAGTTGTTAAATCGACTTGTAGCAGATGTCGATACTCTGGACACCTTATATTTAAACCTGCTATCGCCATTTATCAGTGCGGTAATGGTTATTCTTTTTATGGGGATTGGGCTTTCGTTTATTTCGCCTTTATTAGCCTTAGTTATTTGCGGTACATTGACCGCTTTATTATTTGTGTTACCTACTTTATTTTATCATCTAGGGCAAAAACTAGGCAAAGTTGCAATCCACTCACGTGCTAATTACCGTAGTCAATTTATTGAATGGGTACAGCTAAATGCAGAATTTTTACTTTTTGGTACGCAATCCCAAGCGAGTGAGAAATTACGTCAAACAGAACAACAATGGTTAAATGCACAGAGTAAAGAGAGCCAATTAAGTGGCTTATCTAATGCTATTTTAATTATGGCGAATGGTATTTTAATGACTGTGGTTATCTATCTCTCAGCCGCTGCGGTTAATGTGCCAAGTGCAGAGCATCCTAAAGCATTGATAGCACTTGTGGTATTTTGTGTACTTGCATCGTTAGAAATTTTAATGCCGATAGGCATTGCTTTCTTACATTTAGGACAGGTGATTGCTTCGGCTGAACGCTTAACAGAAATTACGACCCAGCAACCGCTAGTCAAATTTACAGGTAATGCAAAATGGCAAAATATAGCAGAAAACCAACCGCTTATTCGTTTTGAACAAGTTAATTTTGCTTATCCCGAACAAGATGAACAAGTCTTACGACAACTTTCATTTAGCATCGAAAAAGGGAAAAAGGTTGCCATTTTAGGCAAAACTGGCAGTGGGAAATCAACGATTTTCCAACTATTAGTTCGCAACTATGATGTAACAAGCGGTGAGATTTGGCTTAATCATTGCAAATTAAGCGAATTTTCTGAAAATACCTTAAGGGAAAAGTTAGTGGTATTAAGCCAAAGAGTACACATTTTTAGCAACACTTTGCGAGAAAATCTATTGATGGGAAACCCACAAGCAGATGAACAACAGCTTATAGCAATATTGGAGCAAGTTGGCTTGGCGTATTTACTTGAACAAGAAGGGCTAAATTTATGGCTTGGCGAAGGTGGGCGACCGTTATCAGGTGGCGAACAGCGTCGATTAGGTTTAGCTCGTTTACTGCTGAGCAAATCAGAAATTGTATTGTTAGATGAGCCAACGGAAGGATTGGATCGAGAAACCGAGCAGCAGATTCTACAAATTATCCTTACACATTGCCAACATAAAACGTTATTGATGATTACGCATCGCCTAAATGGTTTAACGCATTTTGATCACATTTATAAAATTGATAATGGGCAATTATTCGGTATTATGTAGCAGTT
>NZ_LEKM01000149.1 GCF_009761375.1 Ursidibacter arcticus
TTGATTTTGAAAATATTATTTAATTTTGAAGTCTTGATAAGTGCTTAACTAGAAATTCATTTTTCTCTTTAATTGACTTTGAGTTGATTATGGAGTGCGATTTTAAAGTCAGTATTTATTGAGCGATTAAACTTTTTAAATTGAAGAGTTTGATCATGGCTCAGATTGAACGCTGGCGGCAGGCTTAACACATGCAAGTCGAACGGTAGCAGGAAGAAGCTTGCTTCTTTGCTGACGAGTGGCGGACGGGTGAGTAATGCTTGGGAATCTGGCTTATGGAGGGGGATAACTACGGGAAACTGTAGCTAATACCGCGTAATGTCTTTGGACTAAAGGGTGGGACTTTCGGGCCACCTGCCATAAGATGAGCCCAAGTGGGATTAGGTAGTTGGTGGGGTAAAGGCCTACCAAGCCGACGATCTCTAGCTGGTCTGAGAGGATGACCAGCCACACTGGAACTGAGACACGGTCCAGACTCCTACGGGAGGCAGCAGTGGGGAATATTGCACAATGGGGGGAACCCTGATGCAGCCATGCCGCGTGAATGAAGAAGGCCTTCGGGTTGTAAAGTTCTTTCGGTGATGAGGAAGGCGTTGTATTTAATAGATGCAACGATTGACGTTAGTCACAGAAGAAGCACCGGCTAACTCCGTGCCAGCAGCCGCGGTAATACGGAGGGTGCGAGCGTTAATCGGAATGACTGGGCGTAAAGGGCACGCAGGCGGTAACTTAAGTGAGATGTGAAAGCCCCGGGCTTAACCTGGGAATTGCATTTCATACTGGGTTGCTAGAGTATTTTAGGGAGGGGTAGAATTCCACGTGTAGCGGTGAAATGCGTAGAGATGTGGAGGAATACCGAAGGCGAAGGCAGCCCCTTGGGAATATACTGACGCTCATGTGCGAAAGCGTGGGGAGCAAACAGGATTAGATACCCTGGTAGTCCACGCTGTAAACGATGTCGATTTGGGGATTGGGCTATATGCTTGGTGCCCGAAGCTAACGTGATAAATCGACCGCCTGGGGAGTACGGCCGCAAGGTTAAAACTCAAATGAATTGACGGGGGCCCGCACAAGCGGTGGAGCATGTGGTTTAATTCGATGCAACGCGAAGAACCTTACCTACTCTTGACATCC
>NZ_LEKM01000151.1 GCF_009761375.1 Ursidibacter arcticus
TTTTCTTGTAGGGACGCCACGCTGGCGTCCGAATGAAAAAAGACTTTGTCAATAATCTGAAATTAACTAGAATTTGCGTCTCTTTTAGATTCCTATCTAATGCCGACTTAGCTCAGTAGGTAGAGCAACTGACTTGTAATCAGTAGGTCACCAGTTCGATTCCGGTAGTCGGCACCATTTCTCACGCAACTCTTACTAATCCCTCCAAAACGTTGGACTGAATATAACCAACAGGGTAAAGACTTCTAAACGTCCGCAGACCATCGCAAAAGTAAGCACCCATTTCGCACTATCTGGTACTTGTGTGAAGTTATTGCTCACTGTACCAAGTGCAGGACCGACATTATTCATACTGGCAATCACTGCATTAAGTGCGTCAAAAGTTTCCATTCCACAAGCAATCGTCATTAACCAACAGACGACAAACACGAAGAAATAAGCAGAGAAGAAAGCCCAAACACCTTCAACAATTCGTTCAGAAAGCACATACTTACCGAGTTTAATTGGTTGGATAACATTCGGGTGAATAAAGCGGTGGATTTCTCGTTTTCCTTGCAAATAGAGCAATAGCACACGAAACATTTTTAAACCGCCCCCCGTTGAGCCAGCACAGCCACCAATAAAAGAGGCAAGTACAAGCAATAAAGGCAAAAATGAAGGCCAGCTACTGAAATCATTGGTAGTAAAACCTGCTGTTGTCGAGATAGACACCGATTGAAACAGTGCCTGTGAGAGCGTTGTTTGGTTGTTGTCAAAATAGCTGTATGCCCATAGCACAAAAAAACAGATTAAAAAAAGTGAGATCTGCACCAAAATAAAGAAACGGAACTCATAATCTCGCCAATATAAACGCAAGAAACGGTTGCGGGCTTGTCCTTTGTATCTGCCGTGAAATTGGTCAAAGAAAGCGAAATGCAACGCAAAGTTACAAGAAGAAATCAGTAAGAAAAAAACCGTAATATAGTTAATTATCTCACTATTGAAATAGCCGATACTTGAATCGTGGGTAGAAAATCCACCAATTGCCACTGTCGCAAAACTATGTGAAATCGCATCAAAACCACTCATTCCAGCCAGCCAATAAGCCAATGCACATAAAATCGTTAATGAAAGGTAAATCAGCCATAATGCTTTAGCGGTTTCCGCAATGCGTGGTCGCATTTTCTGCTCTTTTAGCGGCCCGGGCATTTCAGCTCGGTAGAGCTGCATTCCGCCAATTCCTAAGAGTGGAATAATCGCCACCGCAAGTACGATAATCCCCATTCCGCCAAGCCATTGTAGAAATTGGCGATAAAATAAGATCGCTTTCGGTAAGCTATCTAGCCCTGTAATAACGGTCGCTCCCGTTGTGGTTAGTCCAGAAAATGATTCAAAAATCGATTCAGAAAAATTCAAATCAGGCTGTTCAAGCAAAATAAAAGGCACAGCCCCAAGTGTACCTAATACCACCCAAAACAACACAACAATCAGAAAACCTTCTCGTGAACGCAATTCATATTTATGATGACGACAAAACCACCATAATAGTGTGCCAACACTAAAATTCAGTACAAAGGCTTCTAAAAAGGCTCGTCCGCCACCGTCACCATAGAGCAACGCCACAAACGCAGGCACTAACATTGTGAACGAAAAACACATTACCAAAATGCCCACAATGCGAATAATCGAGAAAAATTGCACGTTAAATCCTTAAAATTCAATAGTCGGTAAATGGTACTCCGCTTTTGTGTACAGTCAAATTTTTTCTCTCACACTGCTATCTGCTATAATATGCCACTTTTATGGTATGACGTAGCAAACCATTCAATATTATGTAACCGTTGTACACACATTTAATTGTTTTTTGTGCGATGACTACATAATATCGAAATAATTTCAGACTGATGACAAA
>NZ_LEKM01000152.1 GCF_009761375.1 Ursidibacter arcticus
AAAATCTGTTATTTTTCAATTGGTTATGACTTTTCTTGTAGGGGCGCCACGCTGGCGTCCGAATGAAAAAAGACTTTGTCAATAATCTGAAATAATTTAACGTCTTTGTAGGGACGCCACGCTGGCGTCCGCGAATTCAAATCCAACACAGTGCGTAATTTCAATATCAGAAGGACACAAGCATTGTGTCCCTACAAGGTTTTGTGCATTTGCTACCTAATACCGCTCTTTACAACGACAAGCGGTAAGATTTTATGGAAAATTTGCAAAATGAACAGATAGACTGGAAACCGTCAGCACCTATTCAAAACCTACTGAAACGATCCAAAATTATGGGTGAAATTCGCCAGTTCTTTACAGAGCGTGGCGTGCTTGAAGTAGAAACGCCTGCAATGAGTGAATTTTCAGTAACAGACGTACATCTCTCCACCTTTAATACGCAATTCTTATCGCCTTTTGCAAGCCAAGCGAAAACCTTGCATTTAATCACTAGCCCTGAATACCATATGAAACGCTTGCTGGCGAGTGGAAGCGGTGCGATTTTCCAAATTTGTCGCGTATTTCGCAATGAAGAATCAGGCAAAAGACACAACCCTGAATTTACAATGTTGGAGTGGTATCGCCCGCATTTTGATATGTATCGCTTAATCAATGAAGTTGATGATTTACTCCAACAAATTTTAGATTGTGAACCTGCGGAGTCATTTAGTTATCAATTTGTGTTTCAAACCTATGTGGGTTTAGACCCCCTTTCTGCAAGCAAAGCACAACTTGTTGCTAAGGCGAAAGAATACGGATTGCAATGCGATGAAAATGAGCAACGAGATACCTTGTTGCAATTTTTATTTAGTGAGGTGGTGGAAGCCAATATCGGCAAAGAACGTCCAACTGCTGTTTATCACTTCCCTGCAACGCAAGCGGCACTGGCACAAATCAGCACAGAAGATCATCGTGTAGCAGAACGCTTTGAGTTCTACTATAAAGGATTAGAATTAGCGAATGGTTTTCACGAGTTAAGTGATGCGAAAGAACAAATCCGCCGTTTTGAGCTGGATAATTTACAACGTAATGAAATGGGCTTACCGCCCCAACAACTTGACCACCGTTTTTTAAATGCCCTCAAAGCTGGTATTCCAAATTGTTCTGGGGTTGCTTTAGGTGTTGATCGCTTGCTGATGATCGCAATGAATGCAGAGCGTATTGATGAAGTAATGGCTTTCGGGGTTGAAAGAGCTTAGAATTGCAAAACTTTTTACAAAAAAGAGCGCTTATTGGCGTTATTTTAGGAAATTATGTCAAATAACTTATTTATTATTGATTCGCACTGCCACTTAGACAGCCTAGATTACGAAACTCGTCATAAAGATGTTGATGAAGTGATTGAAAATGCGAAAAATCGTGGTGTGCAACATCTGATTTCAATCTGCACAACCATTGGTCGTTTTGAAGCGATGAAACAGCTTACGGCACATCGTTCAGATGTTTCGCTTTCTTGTGGCGTTCATCCGCTTAATGTCGAAGATGAACCCTTCGACTACGAAAAATTACTGGCTTATGTGCAAGATCCCCGAGTGGTCGCAGTGGGCGAAACTGGGTTAGACTACCACTACACACCCGAAACTAAAGCATTACAACAATCGCTCTTTGAACAGCAAATTGAAATTGCCAAACAGGTCAAAAAGCCTTTAGTGATCCACACGCGATCAGCCAGAGAAGATACTATGCACTTTCTTGAAAAAGGTAATGCACAAGATTGTGGTGGCGTGTTACATTGCTTTACGGAAGATTGGAATATGGCTAAAAGAGCCTTAGACATTGGTTTTTATATCTCGATTTCGGGGATTATCACTTTCCGTAACGCAGAAGAATTGCGAGATGTTGCCCGAAAAGTACCGCTTGATCGCTTACTGGTTGAAACCGATTCGCCTTACCTTGCACCAATTCCCTATCGAGGTAAACCGAATCAACCTGCTTATGTACGAGAAGTTTGTGAATATTTAGCCACCTTAAAAGGCATTTCAGTGGAACAAATGGCAGAAATCACGACTCAAAACGTACAACGTTTATTTAATTTGAAATTATAGGAGCTGTTATGAAAGCAATCTTAAAATATTTTCTCATTTTGGTGATGCTATCGCTACATATTGTGTTAGTCGGTGCAGTTAATTATGCATTTCCAAGTTACGATCAAACGATTATTACAGGGATGGAAGTTCGTAGAGTCGATAAAGACGGTCCAATTAGTAAATCTAACCCTCAAGATGGACCTGTTAGAGATGTTTACTATATTTTTACTGAAGATCCTGCAAGTAAAAAAGTAATGACCTATCGTAATGAAGATACTGGTTGGGGCTTACCATTTTATTTTAAATTTGACTCTGCATTAACCCAAGCAAAAGCCCAAGCATTTGCAAATGAGAAAAAAGTTGTGCAAATTAAATACTATGGTTGGTATATCAGTTGGTTAAATGAATTTAGAAATGTTGTTTCAATTAAAGAATTAGCAGAAGGGGAAACAAAAGCGAATCCTTGGTTTAGCTATATTTTCTACGCATTTTTTGCATTAACTTTCTTCCTTTCGGTACAAGTTGTACGCGGTTGGTTTGATAGTTCTAAATAATCACAATTCAGGGCGTCTAGCACGCCCTTTAATCTATTATGACCACATATTTTATTGCTGACTTACACCTTAACGAGCATCAACCTGACATCACTGACTTATTTTTGCAATTTATGGCAGAAAAAGCACCGCTTGCGGAGGCAGTGTATATCTTAGGCGATCTTTTCGATTTTTGGATTGGCGATGACGAAAACTCGCCTTTAATTGAACAAGTTAAACAAGCCATTCGCCATATCTCGCAACGAGGTATTCCTTGCTATTTTATCTGCGGTAATCGCGATTTCTTACTCGGCAAACGTTTTGCCAAAGAAACGGGGTTAATTTTGTTGCATGATTATCACAAAATCGATCTCTACGGACATTCAACGCTACTCTGCCACGGCGATACACTCTGTACTGATGATGTGAAATATCAACGCTTCCGCCAAAAAGTCCATCAAAAATGGCGACAAGCACTTTTTCTTTTACTGCCACTCCGTTTACGTTTACATATCGCTCAAAAAATCCGAGCTAAAAGCCGACAAGATAAACGCACAAAACCTGCTGAAATTATGGACGTAAACCCACAATTTACTGCTCAAATAGCAGAACAATATCAAATTGAGTGGCTTATTCACGGGCATACCCATAAACAAGCGGTGCATTCTTGCCAAAAATTTGCAACATCTGACCGCTTATTTACCCGCATCGTGCTTGGCGATTGGGGCAAAACAGCATCTATCTTAGCCGTAGATACGCAAGGCTTTCAGTTCAATTTGGAGCGAAAATGATTGATGTCATTATCCCCTGCTATAACGCAGAAAAGACCTTACAACGAGCGGTTCAAAGTGTATTAGAGCAAGCAGAGTTAGGCACATTATGGCTTATTGATGACGCTTCAACAGATAACACATTCACACTCGCTCATCATTTTGCAAACCAAGTTCCGAATAAAATTCGAGTAGAAAAAATGCCACAAAATAGTGGTGTGGCAAAAGCAAGAAATTGGGGAGCATTGCAAAGTAACGCTGAATTGATTGCATTTTTAGATGCCGATGATGCTTATGAACCACAAGCCTTGCAAGTGGCTCAAGCGATTTTTCAATTCCGACCTGAAACCGCACTCGTCCGTTTACGCTTAAAACCTGTGGATTTAGCAGAACGTTATGCAACTCACCCACAATTTGCTCACGCTTGGCAATATATGCAAATGACAGGGGCTGGCAATACGGTTTTCCGCCGAGCATTTTTCCTTGCCTGTGGCGGTTTTCCCCAACAAGCGTTATTTAGAACATTCGGGGGCGAAGATGGTGCTTTGGGCATCGCTACAACAAAAATAGCCAATGTGGCAACTGCCTTTAATGATGCTGGGGTCTTGCACTTTTGCCGAGAAGGAATGCACGCCGAATATTTACTTGATGCGGTATTGTTCCAAAAACACCGAAAAAATGTTGGTGAACAAGAAATGGCACAAGCGAATGCTGTTACGGAAAAAATTTGTGAACAAGTTATTCAGCTACAACAATGTTTAAATAGCGATAAAACGGGTGTTCACCCGATGAATTTGGAATGGGAATAAATTACTTCTCGCTCGAACATTGAAAAATAGCTCAAATCAGCATATTATCTCTACTTGCGATTTATTCTCACTTAGTTTATGAAAGCGATTTATATTATTTTAGGTTTTATCAGCATTGCGTTAGGTTTGGTCGGCGTTGTTGTACCCGGTTTACCAACGACACCGTTTCTCTTATTAGCCCTTTACTGTTTTGGCAAAAGTTCTGAACGCTTAAAACAATGGTTTATGGGAACAAAAATCTACCATAAATATCTTAAAGAATACGACCAAAAACGTGCAATGACGATGAAACAAAAAATCGCTATTCTCGCCTTTTCTGCTCCTTTCTGTATTTTTGCCTTTTTTACCTTGCCGAATATTTGGGGGAAATTGGCGTTGGTGATCACAGTCATCGTTCAGTATTATTATTTCTTCTTTAAAATTAAAACGTTGGAAAAGTAGCCTTGCAAGGTTAGAATAACAGGCAGTTTAATTTTGTAAAAAAGTGAGAAGAAATGACCGCTTGTTTAAGTAAAGATACCCTAAAAATCGGTTTGGTTTCTGTATCCGACCGAGCATCGCAAGGTGTATATGTCGATCAAGGTATTCCAGCCCTACAAAAATGGTTAGAAACCGCACTTTGTGAGCCATTTGAAGTAGAAACTCGCCTTATTGCTGATGAGCAAGATGTCATTGAGCAAACACTCATTGAATTAGTCGATCAACACGCTTGCCATTTGGTGCTAACCACTGGCGGAACAGGCCCCGCCAAACGTGATGTTACTCCAGATGCAACACTCGCTATTGCTCATCGTGAAATGCCCGGCTTTGGCGAACAGATGCGTCAAGTGAGTTTGCATTTTGTACCGACAGCTATTCTCTCACGTCAAGTGGGCGTTATTCGCCACAGTTCACTGATTTTAAATTTACCCGGGCAACCCAAAGCCATTCAGGAAACCTTAGAGGGTGTTAAAGGCACTGATGGTTCTGTTATCGTTCGTGGTATTTTCAGTGCAGTCCCTTACTGCTTACAACTACTAAGCGAAATTTATATTGAAACACGCCCTGAAATTTGTGAAAGTTTTAGACCCAAATCAGCAAGGCGTTAAGGAATAATTTATGCAAACTTACTTATATGATTTACGCTGGGGAAGATTTAACCTTATCCAAGGTGATATGATTAGTGAAATTGCTGCTCATTATGGCGAGTGGTCTGATGTTGAAGTCGCAATTTTCCATTCTCTATTAACTCCGAATGCTAATGTAATTGAAGTTGGCTCAAATATAGGTATGCACGCAGTACCTATTGCCAGAGCAATTCCACAAGGGAAACTTCTCTGTTTTGAACCACAACGGATTATTTTTCAACAGCTCTGCTGTAATCTTTCGTTAAATAACCTAACAAACGTGGAAACCTATCGAATGGGCGTTTGTGACGTTTCCGAAAAACGTTGGATTGAAAGTTGTGATTATAGCCAACCTTGGAATTATGGCAGTTTTTCACTAGATAAAGGGTTTAGTACTGAAGCACAATTTAATGGTTCATTTACACAAGAAGAAATTGAAACAGTACGTTTAGATGATTTTGCTCCTGCCCAACGCTTAGAGCAGTTAAGTTTGCTAAAAATTGATGCAGAAGGCTTTGATATTCCCGTCCTAAAAGGTGCTACAAAACTAATTGAACGATTAAAACCCGCTATTTTTATTGAAGTTCATCCTCACTCTATTGAAGATACCTTAGCGATTATTCACCAACTAAATTATGAAGCCTATTGGGTTGCATCGCAGCGTTATCAACAAAATAATTTTTATAATGCAGAAAAATTAGATGATGGATCTGATCTCAATTTACTTTGCTTTCCAAATGATGATACTAATGCACAGCACAGCACAGCACAGCACAGCACAGCACAGCAAAAGATATTTGCATTAAAACAATTATTGATCAAAGCAATTTCACTAGAACAATTAACTAACGGTGAAGTTCCATTGTTATTAAAGGAAGAAAAATGAAAAAAATTGAAGCCATTATTAAACCATTCAAATTAGATGATGTGCGTGAAGCATTAACCGATGTTGGCATTACAGGAATGACGGTAACTGAAGTAAAAGGCTTTGGACGTCAAAAAGGGCATACGGAGCTTTATCGTGGTGCGGAATATGCGATTGATTTTCTACCGAAAGTCAAATTAGAGATTATCGTTAGCGATGAGCAAGTTGATGAGTGTGTTGAGACGATTATTGATACCGCACAAACAGGTAAAATCGGCGATGGAAAAATCTTTGTTTATGATGTTGAGCGTGTAATCCGTATCCGCACAGGCGAAGAAAACGAAGAGGCGATTTAATTCTAAAAACCAAAGGAAATTCAATGAAAAAAACAGGTCTAGTATGGCTATGGGTAAGTTTAGTTACGCTTATAGTCGATTTATGGACGAAATATATTGTAGTACAAAATTTTGAACTACACGAAAGTATCAATATTTTACCCATATTTAATCTTACTTATGCCCGTAATTATGGTGCGGCTTTTAGCTTTTTAGCCGATCACTCGGGCTGGCAAAAATATTTCTTTTTAGGCTTAGCAATTGTGATCTCTACCGCATTAGTGGTAATGCTTTACAAAAACAAAGCTGAACTCAAGCTCCAAAATTGTGCCTATGCCTTAATTATTGGTGGGGCGATAGGTAATGCGATTGACCGAGCCTATCACGGTTATGTGGTTGATTTTTTACATTTTTATTGGGATATTTATCATTATCCTGTGTTTAATGTTGCCGATATTGGCATTGTGGTCGGTGCAGGCTTATTGATTTTAGAGTCTATTTTAGAGCATCGAAAAACGAAAAAGAGTGATTAAATGAATATTATTTTAGCGAATCCTAGGGGATTTTGTGCGGGAGTTGATCGTGCAATTTCAATTGTAGAACTTGCCCTTGAAATTCACGGTGCACCGATTTATGTCCGCCACGAAGTTGTGCATAACCGCTTTGTTGTGGACGGCTTAAAAGCCAAAGGGGCGATTTTTGTGGAAGAGTTAGATGAAGTGCCTGATGGTGCAATCGTCATCTTCTCTGCTCACGGTGTTTCTCAAGCGGTACGCCACGAAGCGAAACGTCGCGAATTGAAAGTTTTTGATGCAACCTGCCCGCTTGTAACCAAAGTGCATATGCAAGTGGCTCGAGCCAGTAAAAAAGGCACTCAAGCCATTCTTATTGGACACGAAGGACACCCTGAAGTCGTGGGAACAATGGGGCAATATGACAACCCTGAAGGGGGGATTTTCTTAGTCGAAGATGTGGAAGATATTGCAAAATTAGGGTTAAAAGATGATCAGAATTTAACGTTTATGACCCAAACTACGCTCTCTATTGATGATACCAGTGATGTGATTGAAGCACTGAAACAGAAATATCCTGCAATCCAAGGGCCTCGTAAAAATGATATTTGTTATGCTACAACTAACCGCCAACAAGCGGTCAGAGAGTTAGCTAAACTAGCTCAATTAGTGCTTGTTGTTGGCTCTAAAAACTCATCAAACTCTAACCGTTTAGCTGAATTAGCCTCTCGCATTGGCACGCCATCAAGGTTGATTGATGGACCACAAGATATTGATCCGACGTGGTTAGATGGGGTAAACACGATTGGCATTACCGCTGGTGCATCTGCCCCAGAAGTGCTGGTTCAATCGGTAGTCGAGCATCTAAAAACCTTAGGGGTAACTGAAGTGAGTGAATTAGAAGGCTGTGAAGAAAATACCGTCTTTGAAGTACCACGCGAATTACGCATTACAGAGGTGCAATAATGAACCGTTTTAAAATTGAGTGGGAATGTCGCCGTGGAATGCGTGAGTTAGATAAAATGATTATGCCGTTCTACCAACAATATTTTGATGAGCTAACACCAGTTCAACAGCAAACATTTGTGGAAATGTTAGGATATAGCGATCCTGAGCTATTCCGTTGGTTTATGAACCAACTCCCTGCACCAACAGCCGAATTACAAGCGATGGTAGATCTTATCCGCTCTAAACTTAGTTACTAAATTGCTTGGTCTAATCGCTCAGGGAAAGATCGTATTTTCTGTCAATTTACGATCTAATGGAAATTCATATTCCATATTACACCATTAAGGTTGAGGCGTAATGGACAAAATGG
>NZ_LEKM01000153.1 GCF_009761375.1 Ursidibacter arcticus
TAAATATTTTTCATCATATTACATTTATAACGTTGAGTGTTATTTTGTGTACCGTGCTTCTTTATATTCTGATTTTGACAAAAAGGACAAGTTTTTTATTCATTTTCAAAAAAGTGCGTTAAAGCCTTGTACTATAAGCTCTTAACGCACTTTTTAGCAACTATTTTGTCCATTACACCAAAATTGATGAAAAGTTACCGCTTGTTTGCCCTCTCTCTGCTCAAAACTGCTGAACGCATTTTTGAGCTGTCTATCTCCCACAAGTGGGAGAGAGTTTTTTCAATTTTGTGCAACTGCTACATAATACCGGAAAATTGCGGAAAATAAATTCTAACGTCTCTCAATATGTTCTAATGCTTGCACAAATAAGCGATAAATCATCTCATACTGAGCTTTATCGTCTGACAGTATCGGATTAAACTCCGTTATCTCAAACACACTAAGGTTTGGCAAGGCTAAGAGTTGTTCTAGTAGTGTTGTGATTTCTATTTCTGTAAAACCTTCGGAAACAGGCGTTCCCGTTACACTAATTAAGCCTGCATCAAGAGCATCAACATCAAAACTAACATAGAGTAAATCGACATCAGTAAATTGCTGTTTAACTTGGGAGAGAACCTTTTCAAATCCAAGCTCTCGCATTTTCTGTGTTGAATAATAAGGAATACGTAGTTCTTCAATAAGAGCTAGCTCTTGCGATTCAAAGTCTCTCAAACCTAAGAAACAAATATCTTTCGGTAAAATTCCCCGAGAAGTTGGTGCAAGCTGTTTTAAATGTTGCCAATAGTATTCTACTTCAGGTGTAAGAGTATGAAGTTGTTGCGATAAATTATCTTGTTGTAGTAGGGCTGCAAGGCTCATTCCGTGTATATTGCCAGATGGTGTCGTATATGGCGTGTGTAAATCAGCGTGAGCATCAATCCAAATCACACCAATACGTTGTTTAGGATAAGCATTACATAATGCTGATAGCGTCCCTATTGCATTGGAATGATCACCTGTTAGTATTACAGGAAATTCAGGCTGTTGATAATATTGCGTTAAAGTGGGAATAAATTGTTGGAAAAAAGCGGTAAGATTATCAATATATTTTGCAGGTGGAGTAAGATATTTACTATCCGAATGGTTTTCAAAAATAGTGGAAGGCTGAATAGAATGTCGTTCACATAACCATTTTACACCCTCGTGGCTACCTCGTTTGCCCGCACCAATATCGGATAAAATTTGAATGATGTTGATTGTTTGCATACTGTTTCTCCATAACATTGTGCAAATATTACCTAAGTTATGCAAACAATCAATAGCATTTAACAAAATTTTAACATTTATCTAAATTACCTAGGTAATCTCTGACATTTCGGGCAGTAAAAACTGTTTCGTTGCCCGATAATTTGGGCTTCGATCAAACTACCGCAGTCATTACATTCTTGCCCTTTTCGCCCATAAACTTGCAACACCTGTGCAAAATAGCCAGGTTTGCCGTCAGGCTGAATAAAGTCTTTGAGCGTTGTACCGCCTTGTAAGATCGCTTTAGAAAGTACCGATTTAATCACAGTAACTAATCGCTCACACTGTTTTAGGCTTAAATTTTGTGTAGCAAGGTTTGGGTGAATACCCGCTTGGAAAAGCGATTCACAAGCATAAATATTACCCACACCGACAACCACCGCATTATTCATAATGAAATTTTTTACGGCAACGGTTTTATTACGACTTTGTTGATAAAGATAGCTACCTGTAAATTGCTCAGAAAGTGGTTCAGGGCCTAGTTTGGCTAATAGCTCTGCATTTTCAGCATTTTCAACCCAGAGCCACGCCCCAAATTTACGCGGATCGTTATAGCGTAAAATAGTACCGTCTGTGGTAACTAAATCAACGTGATCGTGCTTACCAAGCTCTTTTTCAGTTTGTTTAGTTAAAATCCCCAGTGAACCAGACATTCCAAGATGAATTAAAATATCGCCTTGATTAGTCTGAATAATAAGATATTTTGCTCGGCGATAAATCGCTAGAATTTTTGCACCAGCCATTTGGTTTAATTCATCACTGACAAGCCAACGTAGCTGTTTTTGACGAATAATGATTTGCTCAATGGTTTTTCCAACTAAGTAAGGGGAAATACCACGCACACTCGTTTCAACTTCAGGTAATTCTGGCATTTTTTCTCCACATAAGCGGTAAGATCTTCACATTTTTTTGCAAAAGCAGATATTTTTTAAGTTACTCGTCGATACCCAACTCATTCCAAATTTCATCAACACGTTTAACCACATTTGGGTCTTTTTCAATTGGTGTGCCCCATTCTCTTTGGGTTTCTCCCGCCCATTTATTTGTCGCGTCTATCCCCATTTTTGAGCCTAGCCCTGCAATAGGCGAGGCAAAATCAAGATAATCAATTGGCGTGTTTTCGATAAGTGTTGTATCACGAGCAGGATCGCAACGAGTCGTAATTGCCCAAATGACATCTTTCCAATCTCGAGCATTCACATCATCATCGCAGACGATCACAAATTTTGTGTACATAAACTGACGCAAGAACGACCAAACCCCCATCATTACTCGTTTAGCGTGTCCTGCATATTGCTTTTTAATCGTTACCACCGCTAGACGATATGAACACCCTTCAGGCGGTAAATAGAAATCCACAATTTCTGGGAACTGTTTTTGCAAAATAGGAATAAAGACTTCATTTAACGCTTCACCCAGTACCGCAGGCTCATCAGGTGGACGACCTGTGTAGGTGGAATGATAGATTGCATCACGTCGCATTGTGATATGGGTTACGGTAAATACGGGGAAATACTCTTGCTCATTATAGTAGCCTGTATGATCACCGTAAGGACCTTCTAAAGCGGTTTCTTGTAAGTCGATATAACCTTCTAGCACAATTTCCGCACTGGCTGGCACTTCCAAATCATTGCTGATAGATTTCACTACTTCGGTTTTATGCCCACGCAATAGCCCTGCAAATGCGTATTCGGAAAGAGTATCTGGAATAGGCGTAACGGCTGCCAAAATAGTTGCAGGATCTGCCCCTAATGCCACAGACATAGGAAACGGTTTATCAGGGTTAGCCTCTTTCCATTCTTGAAAATCTAATGCTCCACCACGATGAGACAGCCAACGCATAATCAATTTATTCTTCGCAATTAACTGCTGGCGGTAAATACCTAAGTTAAGGCGTTTTTTATAAGGCCCTTGAGTAATCGTTAGCCCCCAAGTAACTAAAGGTGCAACATCGCCTTTCCAGCAGTGCATAATCGGCAATTTATAGAGATCAACATCCTCTCCCGATAGTACGATCTGTTGGCAATCTGCTTTACTCAACACCTTACTAGGCATATTAAGCACTTGTTTCCATTGTGGAATTTGCCCGATTAAATCTTTAAATCCTTTTGGTGGCTCAGGCTCTTTCAAAAAGGCTAATAATTTACCTAGCTCTCGCAAAGCAAGTGTACTTTCTTGCCCCATTCCCATTGCAACACGATCCGCTGTACCAAATAAATTGCATAGCACTGGCATATTAAACCCTTTCGGATTTTCAAATAGCAGTGCTGGTCCACCTTTACGCAAAGTGCGATCAGCTATCTCCGTCATTTCTAAATAAGGGTCGATTTCTTGAGTAATGCGTTTTAACTCGCCTTTTTGCTCAAGTAATGACAAAAATTCACGCAAATTTTTATATTTCACCGTTCTATACCTTTTATTGTGTACTACAGGAAAAATGTACTAATCTGAAATAGTTTCTCAATATCATTCACTTGTTTTTTATCGTTAATTAACAAAATCACTCGATCATCTTCTTCGATCATTGTTGATTTGTGAGCAATAATGACGAATCCGTTACGAACGATTGCACCAATAATAGCCCCTTGTGGTAATTTTACTTCCCCAACTGTTCGCCCCACGACTTTTGATGTCGAATAATCGCCGTGAGCAATCACTTCAATCCCTTCAACAAGTCCTTGTTTAAAAGAAGCGACTTTAACAATATCGCTTTTACGAACGTGGCTTGATAATGCAGAGATGGTTGCCTGCTGTGGCGATAAAGCAATATCAATTGTTCCACCTTGAATAAGGTGTAAATATGCCATTTTTTGCACCAAAACAATCGCTTTTTTAGCCCCTAAACGTTTTGCTAATAGTGATGACATTATATTGGCTTCATCATCGCTAGTCAGGGCAAGAAAAAGATCTACGTTCTCAATATGTTCTTCAAATAATAATTCTTGATCTGAAGCGTCTCCACAAAGTACTAATGTTTTCGCTAATTTTTCGGCTAATTTGGTCGCTTTTTCAGTATCTCGTTCAATAAGCTTAACGCTACATTTATCTTCTAAACTTTTTGCTAGTGCAGTACCGATATTCCCCCCACCAATAATCATCACCCGCTTATGAGGACGTTCAAGACGTTGTAATTCAGCCATTACCGCCTTAATGTGTGGTGTCGCACAAATAAAAAAGACTTCATCTCCTGCTTCAATAATGGTTGAACCTTGTGGTACAAAGGCTTTTTCTTGACGAAAAATAGAGACAATTCGTGTTTCAATATGGGGAAGATGATCTGTCAGTGCAGATATAGGATAGCCGACTAAAGGCCCACCGTAATAGGCTTTCACACTAACAAGGCTGACCAAATCATTGGCAAAATGTGCGATTTGCAATGCACCAGGATAATCAATTAAACGCAAGATTTCTTGGGTAACGAGTAACTCAGGGGCAATAATATGATCTATCGGCAATACATCATTATTAAAGAGAACATCTCGCTCCCGCACATAGTCAGGATTACGAATACGAGCAATTTTAGTTGGGATATTGAAGAGCGTATAAGCAATTTGGCACGCAATCATATTGCTTTCATCACTATTAGTTACCGCAACAAGAAGATCTGCGTCGCTCGCTCCAGCTTCTCTCAATACTCTTGGTGAGGCTGCATTACCTTTTAGCACCTGTAAATCGTGCTTATCTTGTAATTTGCCAAGACGAGAGTGATCGTCATCAATGATGGTTATATCGTTATCATCATTAACCAGATTTTCTGCAAGGGTTGCTCCAACTTGTCCAGCACCTAAAATTATGATCTTCATTCTAGTTCACTTTTTTAACTAATTTTGCATAAAAGAAGCCATCGCCCCCTTTTTCACTTGGGAAGAATTGTTTTTCAAACACTTTCTCACCGCCTAAATCCATTTCAACAAGCATTGCATCTTGAGTTTGCTCTACAAAGCGTTGAATTTGTAAACTATTTTCTTCAGGTAAGATAGAACACGTTGCGTATAGTAATACGCCATTTGGTTTTAGGCGTTGCCACAATGCCGAGAGTATTTTGGCTTGTAGCTGAACAAGCTCATCAATATCACTCTCTTTGCGTAACCATTTAATATCAGGGTGACGGCGAATAACCCCAGTTGCTGAACAAGGTGCATCTAATAAAATACGATCAAACATCTCATCATCTTCAAGCCACTGATTTGGCTGACTCGCATCACCACAAATAATTTTAGCGTCTTGCCCTAATCGAGATAAATTCTCTGCCACTCGCTTTAAGCGAGCTTGCTCAATATCTAGAGCAATTACATCGGCTTTCGGGGCAAGTTCAAGAATATGGGTCGTTTTCCCACCGGGAGCGGCACAAGCATCTAACACTTTATCGCCATTACTTACATCTAACAATAATGCAGCCCATTGTGCGTGAGCATCTTGCACAGTTGCCCAGCCCTTTGCAAAATTCGGTAAAGAACTTACCGCTTGAGGTTGGTTTAAATACAAGGCACAAGGCGGAATTTGCGGAGAATGAAGATATTCTGCTACACCATCTAAAGCGAGAGCATAGTTTTCTACACTAGAAAATTGTGAGTTCACTCTAATCCACATAGGTGGACGCTGGTTATTCGCATCAATAATTTCACGCCAATGAGGATAGGATTTTTTCAGCTTATTTACCAACCATTCAGGGTGCAAGGTTTGCCAATGCTTATCTACTTTCGCCAAAATTTCTGCTTGCTCACGCAAAAAACGACGTAATACGCCATTAACCAATGCACGAAAACTATCTAATTTTAAGACTTTTGTCGCATTAACGACTTCATCAACTGCAGCGTGAGAGGGTACTCGCATATAAAGTAATTGGTAAAGCCCAACCAATAATAAACAATGAACTAAACGTGTTTTACCTTTTAAAGGCTTTTCCACTAATAATTTAATGATCGCTTCTAGACGTGGCAAGACTCGGCAGATACCAAACGTCATTTCTTGGATCAACGGCTGATCCTTACTGGCTATCTGCAAATGAAGTTCGGGCAATAAAGCAGAAAGTGATTTTCCTTGATCAAGAACTTGTAAAATAACTTGTGCTGCTACTGCACGAGAAGAAAGTTTCGTCACATTGTTTTGCATAATAAAGGGAAATTAGATGAATTGTGAATAATTAGAATACAAGGTAGATCCTAGCATAAAAGGGCGGATAAGTTAATCTAACGCGAAAGTCTAGTGTGAAATAGGGACAGATCAAATTTTACACTGTCCCTATATGATAAAAATGTATTTTTTACGTTAAATCCGACCGCTTACTTCTGCTCAGTTTGCGATTTTGGTTTAAAACCAGACTCTACATTTTTCATATGCGGTAGGTTGTGAGCGATACCTTTATGGCAGTCAATACAGGTTTTCCCTTCTTTTTCTGCCATTGCGTGCATTTTTGCCGCAACATTTTTCTGTTGGGTGAAATCCATATCCGCAAAATTATGGCAGTTTCGGCACTCTTGTGAATTATTGGCTTTTAATCTTGCCCATTCACGTTCTGCCATTGCTAAGCGGTGGGTTTCAAACTTTTCTTTGGTATCTACTTTGCCTGTGTAATGAGCAAAAACTTCTTTTGCAGCTTCAATTTTTCTTGCCCATTTTGGAATAAATTCGTGTGGAACGTGGCAATCAGAACAGATAGCTTTTACACCGCTACGGTTTGAGTAGTGAGCAGATGCACGATATTCAGGCACAACATCATTCATATGGCAACTTGAGCAAAACTCTTCGGTATTAGTATGCTCAAGAGCCACATTAAATCCGCCCCAAAATAGAATTCCGCCTAAGGCTGAGACTAAAATAAGAAAGCCGATCCCAATTTTACTTGGCGAGCGAAACCACTGCCAAAAACGTTTAATCAATCCGATCATTATTTACCCCCAAAGGCTTTGGTTGGCTCAAATTGGTTTTCAATAATTGGATCGACATCTGCTTGTGGAACGTGGCATTGTAAGCAGAAATAACGACGTGGCGAAGTATCACCTGTTACATTTCCATCACGATCCATAAAGTGCGTTGGGCTGATACGAGGCGCTCCTGTTACTCGATAATTTTCCACACCGTGACAATTTAAACATTGGTTGGTATTTTTAGTTACTTGGTAGCCACGAATACTATGTGGGATCATCGGTGGTTGATTCACATAATTTAATCCAATTTTACCGTTATCTTTCGGCATATTATGAAATTCTGGGGCTATCGCTTCTACGCCTTTTTCGGCACTTGAAGGCACTTTTTCTACGTTATTTGCGAGAGCAAAACTCGACACCGCAATAAAAAATAAAGCGAGATATTTTTTCATTTTTCACTCCAATTAAGGCTTTTAATAAATCTTCCCGAATGCACTGTTTATATTCAGGGCATTGCGAAGTTTGGTTAAACCGCTAAAAACTTAAATAATTCGTTCACCTTGTTTCTCAAAACGAGAAGTGAAGGTAAATACATTTTCAGCACAGACATCAATGCAACGTCCGCAACTAATACAATCTTTCGATAACACAATTTGGCTATCTTCTGGTTTACCGTTTAGGGGTAAACGTAATACTTGTGGCTCTGGGCAGATGTGGAAACAATCCATACAGCGATCGCAACGTTTTCGATCAATAACCGCAACTCGTACGATACTTTTTGCACCTATAACGCCATAAGTTGCTCCAATCGGGCAGAGATGCCCACACCAACCGTGTTCCACAATCAATAAATCAAATAGAAAAACCGCTAATACGAGCCATAAGGTTGCACCTAGTCCATAAACAAAGACTCGCCCTAGTGCTGCAACAGGATTGATCCATTCCCACAATAGCGTGCCAGAAATGGCACTACCGACTAAGATCATCACCAAAATACCGTAGCGTAGTTCTCTTGGTAATTTTGCTGACTGTCGAATACCTAATTTTCGCCGTAACCAAGCTGCACTGTCTGTAACCATATTAAGTGGGCAGACCCAAGCACAAAAGGCTTTACTGGCAAGTAGTGCGTAAACTGCAATAACAATCACCGCACCAAGTAGGGTTTTCCATTCAGGCAAATATCCTGTTACTAGGCTTTCTACGGTAATGAGTGGATCGGTTAAAGGAATAAGGTCAAATAATAAACTTGAACTATAATTACCTTTTAAAATCCATACATTCCACATCGGCCCACTTAAAAACATTAAGATAATGCTTATTTGTGAAAGACGGCGAAGTAGTAAAAACCGATACGCTCGCCACCAGCCTAATTTTTCTCTTGCTTCTCGCCCTGCGTGTTTAGGACTATTTGTTTTTACTGAAGGTTGAGCCATTATTTCACTCCTTCAGGTAAACGGGTTGGCAGAGTTAAAATCCCTTCAGGGTTGCTTTCATCTAATAATGAATGTCCTGCTTTTTCTTTCTCTTCCCAACCCAATCGATAATGTTTGCCTAACATTCCTTTGGCTAACGACATAGGCAGAATTTTGATTGCAGCTTCTTCTAATACGCAAGCCTCTTCACACTTACCACAGCCTGTACAAGCATCGGAATGTACCGTTGGGATAAATTTTGCATGTTTTCCTGAACGATCATTACGTTGAACTTCAAGAGTAATCGCTTTATCAATCAATGGGCAAACTCGATAACAAACATCACAACGTAGCCCTTGCCAGTTCAAACAGGTTTCCTGATCAAGCAATACGGATAATCCCATTCTGGCATCATCAATATTGGTCAAATTCGGATCTAACGCCCCACTTGGACACGCTTTAACACAAGGAATATCAGGACACATTTCACAAGGTTTTTCTCGTGCGATAAAATAGGGGGTTCCTGCTTCCATTGGCGAAAGTAGTGATGCAAGGTGCAACATTTCATAAGGACAAGCCTGTACACATTGCCCACATCTTACGCACGCTGCGGTAAAGTCTTTATCATCGGCTAGTGCACCGGGTGGACGCAATGCAACACCTTGTCGAGCAAGGCTTTGATTTTGTTGTAAGGCGAGAATAATCCCTACACCACACACGCCACCTGCTGTCCGAGTTGCATTTTTTAAAAACTGACGCCGACTTGGATCAAGTTTCATCTTCCTGAGCCTTTCTTAACAAGCGGTTAGATTTGCAAAATTTTTTGCCAATCCCACCGCTTGTAAACCTATTTGACGACTATGCTTTTTCTACTTTAACCGCACATTTTTTGAAGTCGGTTTCTTTAGAAATTGGATCGGTCGCATCAAGGGTCAGTTTATTTGCTAGCTGACCTGCATCAAAGAAGGTTGTGTAAATAACACCTTCTGGCATTTTGTTACGTCCACGAGTATCTAAATGCGAAATCATTTCACCACGACGGGAAATAACTTTCACTTTGTCGCCGTGACGTAAACCACGTTTTTGTGCATCAGTCGGGTGCATCCAAACTAAGTTGTTCGGGAATGAACGGTGTAACTCTGGCACTCGGCGTGTCATTGAGCCTGTGTGCCAATGTTCAAGTACACGTCCAGTCGTGAGCCATAAATCGTATTCTGCATCAGGTGCTTCTGCTGGTGGCTCATAAGGGACAGCAAGAATGATTGCTCTCTTATCTGGATAACCATAAAATGCCACACCTTCGCCTTGTTTGACGTATGGGTCATAGCCTTCACGATAACGCCATAAGGTTTCTTTACCATCAACCACAGGCCAACGTAAACCACGAGCTTGGTGATAGGTTTCAAAGGTAGCAAGATCGTGTCCGTGTCCACGCCCGAAAGAGGCATACTCTTCAAACAAACCTTTTTGTAAGTAGAAACCGAAGTGATCGGCTTCATCATTCATATAGCCAGCTTTATCTTGTGGCACTTGGAATTTATCTACTTGCCCGTTGCGATAAAGCACATCAAATAATGTTTTGCCTTTATATTCAGGGTTTGCCGCTAATACGTCTGCTGGCCACATCTCATCTGTTGTGAAATATTTTGAAAATTCCACTAATTGCCATAAGTCAGATTTAGCTTGACCTGGTGCTTTAACTTGCTGATACCAGAATTGTGTACGGCGTTCTGCATTACCATAGCCACCTTCTTTTTCAACCCACATTGCCGTTGGTAAAATTAAGTCTGCTGAAAGTGCTGAAACGGTTGGATATGGATCAGAAACAACAACAAAGTTACGTTCATCACGCCAGCCTGGCATACGCTCTTGGTTAATATTCGGGCCTGCCTGCATATTGTTATTACACATTACCCAATAGGCATTTAACTTACCGTCTTTTAATGCTCTATCTTGAGCAACAGCGTGCAAGCCAATTTGCGTTTGTACAACACCATTTGGTAACTTCCATAATTTTTCTGCCGTTTTAACGTGCTCTGGGTTAGTAACCACAAGATCCGCAGGTAAACGGTGGATAAATGTTCCTACCTCACGAGCCGTACCACAAGCTGATGGCTGACCTGTCAATGAGAATGGACCACAACCTGGTTTTGAAATTTTACCTGTCAGTAAGTGAATGTTATAGATTAGATGGTTCGCCCATACACCACGAACGTGTTGGTTAAAGCCCATTGTCCAATAAGAAACGATGTTCAATTTTGGATCTGCATACATTTTGGCAAGGCTTTCTAACTGATCTTTCGGAACACCCGATAATTCGTGAGCTTTTTCTAGTGTGTATGGTTCAACAAGTTTCTTAAACTCTTCAAAACTACTGTCGTGCATTTTGCCCGCAGTTTTGACATTTTTAGCAGCTTGTTCAAGTGGGTGACTTGGACGTAAACCGTAGCCAATATCGGTTTCGCCACGTTTGAATTTAGTGTGTTTTTCAATGAAATCCGTATCAATCGCATTATTTTGAACGAGGTAATTTGCGATGTAATTTAAAATCGCTAAATCCCCTTGTGGTTTAAACACAATGCCTAAGTCAGCTAATTCAAAGGAACGATGTTCAAAAGTAGAAAGAACCGCTACACGAGCATCTTTATGCGATAAACGGCGATCAGAAATACGCGACCATAAAATCGGGTGCATTTCTGCCATATTTGAACCCCAAAGTACAAAAGCATCCGCTTTTTCAATGTCATCATAACAGCCCATTGGCTCATCCATACCAAAGGTACGCATAAATGCAACCGCAGCAGATGCCATACAGTGACGAGCATTTGGGTCAATGTTGTTAGAACGTAAGCCTGCTTTAAATAGCTTAGATTTTGCTACCCCTTCAAAAATAGTCGATTGACCCGAAGTAAACATTCCCACACCATTTGGGCCTTGCTCTTTAATCGCTTTCTTGAATTTTTCCGCCATAATGGTGAACGCTTGATCCCAAGAAACAGGAGTAAATTCCCCGTTTTTATCAAACTTACCATCTTTCATACGCAACATTGGCGATGTTAAGCGGTCTTTTCCGTACATAATTTTTGGCAAGAAATAGCCTTTAATACAGTTTAAGCCACGATTTACTTCTGCATCAGGATCGCCTTGTGATGCCACAACACGTCCATTTTGCGTCCCCACAAGTACGCTACATCCCGTTCCACAGAAACGACAAGGTGCTTTTTCCCATTTGATCTTGTTGTCATCGGCATAGACATTCTTGACAGGAATAGCAATTCCAGCAGCAACAGCAGCCGCAGCTGCTGCGTTTGCCTTCATAAAATCTCTACGATTGAGTTCCATAAAGTTCCCCACTAATAATAGGTAATCAAAAAATTAAAAATTCTCGTCTTGATGACTGTAAATTAACGATACAACAATTACGCCATCAATCTCTTTGATCTGTTCCATCTGTTCAACCAATAGCGGCTGAAAATCGGCTTCAATCACAACGACTAATTTGCCTTCTTCTTTTTCACCGTAAATTTCAGTATAAGGCATTGTTAATAAAGTATCTTTAACCGCAGTTAATTTTTCAGGACGAGCCTGAACGACTAAACTACAAACGTACCAGTTTCCGTCTGTATGGGTATGATTAAGTTTATCGGATACGTTTCTCATAAATACATAATTTGAATAGATTGCGTAGGGCAAACAGAAAGACAAGCCCCACAACCATTACAACTCTCAAGGTTTACAATTGGTGTTGCCACCCGCCCGAACTCCCGTTTAAAACGGATTGCTCGCATTTCACAGTTATCTTCACAGCTTCGACACTCCACCGAAAATTGCGTTAAGCAACTGCTCTGAATTTCTACTTTATGTTGCCAAGCTGCTTCACTCGTTGGTCGAAATAAATCGACTTCACACATATTCACACAGGCTTGACAAAAACTACATTCTTTCCGCCCTAAAGAGAAATTCACTTCAGGATAGCCATCTGCCCCTTTTTGCAAAATCCCCATTTCACAAGCAACAACACATTGGCTACAAGCGGTACATTTCTCCGAAAATGTTGCAAGATCGACCCAAGGAGGACGAATTGCATTATGCCCTTGCTGTTTTACTTGTTCTGTTTTTAAAGCATTTAAAAAATGCCCGCGTAAAAAGCTACGGCGTGGTAAAGGAGTTTCGGTTAAATTCGTCAAAATAGTTGAGTAAATGAGTAAGATATTTCGGGGTCTATTCTAGCATTTTTGAAATGTTGTGAAATTGTGGACAAGGTGTTACTTACATTAACCTTGATTACAATCAAGAAAAATAGCGATAAAAACTGTAATTTTTTATCGCTATATATCTGATTTTATAAAAATTTTCTAAAAATCAATTAACGCTGACGAGCTTTAAAACGTGGGTTCGTTTTGCAAATTACATAAAGTTTGCCTTTACGGCGAACAACTTGGCAATCTGGGTGACGAGATTTTGCTGTTTTCAGTGAATTTAAAATTTTCATCGTGTTTTCCTTATTTTTTAGCCGTTAAGCTCGAAATACCTTTAAAGCGTTCATTAAATTTACTTGCTCGCCCTTCAGTATTTGCTTCACGACGTTTACCTGTATAGACAGGGTGTGATGCTGAAGAAGTATCTAATGGATAAAGCGGATACTCTTTGCCATCTTCCCAAACCATTGTTTTACTGGTACTCGCACAAGAACGAATAACCCAGCCTTGTTGCACACTGCTGTCATAAAACAATACTTCACGATAATTTTCAGGGTGAATCCCTTTTTTCATATAAACTCCAATAAAACCATAAATAAAAAGTGGATTTATTTTGCCTGATATTTTGAAAAATAGCTATAATTTTTTTATGGTTTTTAGTGATTTGGTTTGTGGAATTGATCATTTTGCAAATTTTTGAGAGAAAATAACCGCTTATTTATCAGCTCCAAACCAACAAAATATGCTAAATATGCGATAAAGATCGAAGTTTCTTGAGCTAAAATATGCTAGGCTAACTTTCATTATTACACTGTTATTTGTCAATTAAGGGGATCTACAATGGCTCAACAACCATTTCTTATTGCACCTTCTATTCTTTCTGCGGATTTAGCTCGCCTAGGCGATGATGTGAGTGATGTGCTGAATGCTGGTGCTGACTTAATTCATTTTGATGTAATGGATAACCATTATGTGCCAAATTTAACTTTTGGACCTGCAATCTGTAAAGCCTTGCGTGATTACGGTATTCAATGCCCAATTGATGTGCATTTAATGGTAAAACCTGTCGATAGACTGATCCCTGATTTTGCTAAAGCGGGGGCTAATATTATTACTTTCCACCCTGAAGCCAGCGAACATATCGACCGCTCATTACAACTTATTCGAGATAATGGCTGCCAATCTGGCTTAGTGTTTAACCCTGCGACACCACTACATTATTTAGACTATGTAATGGATAAGATTGATGTGATTTTGTTAATGTCTGTAAACCCTGGCTTTGGCGGACAAGCCTTTATTCCTTCTACATTAGATAAATTGCGTGAAGTTCGCCGCCGTATTGATGCAAGTGGACGTAATATTCGCCTTGAAGTTGATGGGGGAGTAAAAATCAATAATATCGCAGAAATTGCACAAGCAGGTGCAGATATGTTTGTTGCAGGATCAGCCATTTTTGATCAGCCTGACTACAAAACAGTCATTGAACAGATGCGAAAAGAGCTAGAGGGAGTTGTAAAAGATCAGACTTAATCTGACAAATAATTACACTACTTTTATTAGGAATTATCTTGGTGTAATGGACAAAAATGTGGGAAAAAAGTGTAGTTAAGCCTTATACTACAACTCTTTAACCCGGTGTAATGGACAAAATGGTTGCTGATTTACCCATTACACGTTCAAGTGGACAAAGTGGTTGCTAATAATATTTTTCTTATGTTGTTAGCAACTCTTTTTATTTAAAAAATCCTTTATAAACATAACCTTACGTTTTTTGCTTAATCCATTGTGATTATTTAATTTTCGTTTTAGTTCACTAAATAATCCTTCAAGCCTATTTGTCGTT
>NZ_LEKM01000154.1 GCF_009761375.1 Ursidibacter arcticus
CAAATTTTATTTTGTTGTGTAGGGACACGCTACGTGTGTCCGTTTATTGAATACAACAAATTAGGGTTTGTCATCAGTCTGAAATATATGTAAATATATTTGATAATGGTTCTTATTATAGAAGTTTTAGTTGAAAGTTCAACTGAAATTCATTATGCGAATCATTCATTTAGTGATATATTTTGCCTTTCATTGCTTATTTTTTAGGACAAATATGGAAGAAACTTTTATTGAAATAACCCCACAGCAAGCTTGGGATATGATGCAAAATGAAGACGCTGTTTTAGTTGATATTCGAGATGCAATTCGTTTTAGCCACAGCCACCCACAAGACGCATTTCATTTAACCAATCACAGTTATGGTAAGTTTTTAGACGAATATGATTATGACCAGCCAATTTTAGTGAGCTGTTATCACGGAGTAAGTAGTCGTAATACTGCTCAATATCTTGTCGAACAAGGCTTTGAACGTGTTTATAGCGTTAAAGGCGGTTTTGAAGGTTGGGTAAGAGCAGAACTCCCGATAGAAACTGCTTACTAACTAACAACAAGCGGTAAGATAAAATCAAATTTTTGCGAAAAATTGATATAAACCCACCGCTTTACCATAAATCATAAGGGAAAAATAAAAATTATGTGGAAAGAGATATTGCTAAATTACGGTATTTTCTTATTAGAACTCTTAACCGTATTTGGTATTGTTGCTGTTGTAATGATGATTATTCTTGAAAGCCGCAAGCAACCTGAAACTGGTACAATCACGATTACAAATTTAACAGAAAAATATCAAGATCAAGAAAAAATGCTAAGTAGCTTATTTTTAAGTGAAGCGGAACAGAAACATTTAGAAAAACAAGAAAAGAAAGCACAAAAAGAGAAAGCTAAGTTAGAAAAGAAAAGCTTAAAAGCAGGTGAAGAACCAGCAGAAGAAACTAAATCACGCCTTTTTGTCTTGGATTTTAATGGTGATGTTCACGCCAGTGCTGTAAGCAGTTTGCGTAAAGAAATTGATGCACTCATCGCATTAGTGAATCCAGAAAAAGATGAAGTCTTATTAAAGTTAGAAAGCCCTGGTGGTGTTGTACACGGCTATGGGTTAGCAGCATCACAATTACAACGCCTAAAAATGCGTAATATTCCCTTAACCGTTGCGGTAGATAAAGTGGCAGCAAGTGGGGGGTATATGATGGCTTGTGTAGCAGATAAAATTATTTCTGCACCTTTTGCTGTGATTGGCTCTGTGGGTGTTGTAGCTCAAGTGCCGAATATTCATCGTTTATTAAAGAAAAATGAGATTGATGTGGATGTAATGACTGCTGGCGAATATAAACGGACAGTAACTTTTATCGGTGAAAATACCGAAAAAGGTAAGCAGAAATTTCAACAAGAATTGGAAGAAACGCATCAACTATTTAAACAATTTGTACAAGAAAATCGCCCACAAGTCGAAATTGAACAAGTCGCAACAGGGGAACATTGGTTTGGTACGCAAGCAATTAAATTGAATCTTGTCGATGAAATCTCAACAAGTGATGACGTTGTTCTCAATGCGATCAAGGAAAAAGATGTTATTGAAGTAAAATATCGTCAGAAAAAGAAACTGGCTCAACGATTAGGCGACCAAGTAGAATCACGCATTGAAAATTTGGTTGCTAAATTTCTACATAAGAATCGTTCACCAATGTTATAAAAATGACAATATTTTTATTGTGTAAAATTTTTCAAATTGATGAAGAAATAGACTTCCAAAATCGCTAAAAAATGCGTATTATACGCACCCTTAAATCAAAAGGATATTTTCCTTATGGAAAAGGGAAGAAAAAATGTACGGTTTTAAACCGTACTTTTTATTTGGATCGCACTCTTGTGAAATCTGCTTTTATTTTAATCAAGGAATACCGCAATGCAAATAGGGCAATATGTAATTAAAAATCGTATTTTCCTAGCACCAATGGCAGGCATTACGGATCAACCATTCCGTAGATTATGTAGCCAATTGGGTGCAGGTTTAACATTCTCAGAGATGATGTCCACAAACCCTGATGTATGGCATACCGAAAAATCGAAGTTACGCTTAGCGCATCATCACGAAATTGGTATCAATGCTGTACAAATAGCAGGTTCTGATCCTACTGAAATGGCAAATGCTGCAAAAGTGAATGTCGAATATGGGGCAGATATTATTGATATCAATATGGGCTGCCCAGCTAAAAAGGTAAATAAAAAAATGGCAGGTTCTGCCCTTTTGCGTGAACCTGAATTAGTTGCTCGTATTCTCGATAGTGTAGTAAAAGCTGTTGATGTGCCTGTAACATTAAAAATTAGAACAGGTTGGGATCCTGAAAATCGGAACTGCCTAGAGATTGCTGAAATAGCTGAGAAAGCAGGTATATCTGCACTAACAATCCACGGACGTACTCGTAGTTGTCTATTTGAAGGCGAAGCTGAGTATGATTCGATAAAAGCTGTCAAGCAATCAGTTTCGATACCCATTATTGCCAATGGAGATATTATTTCTGCCCAAAAAGCACAGCAAGTTCTTGATTATACAGGGGCTGATGCAGTGATGATTGGACGTGGAAGTTTTGGATATCCTTGGTTATTTAAGGAAGTGGAAGACTTCTTAGAGAAAGGGGAGTATTCATCTATTTCAATAGATGACAAATGCCAATTGATGCTCAAGCATATTGATGATCTTTACCAGTTTTACGGTGAAGAAAAAGGTTATCGTATTGCTCGAAAACACGTTGGCTGGTATGTGGAAACATTAAGCCCAAACTCAAATTTTAAACGTACTTTTAATGTGTTAAGCTCAACTTCAGAGCAAATGCAAGCATTAGAAGATTTTGTAAAATTGATTCGAGAGAATCCTAATAAGTTGGATAGAAAGTAATGTTAGAACAACAAACAACAAACCCATTAACAGTATCAATGCTGAATGCACAAGCTCAACAAGTGAACAAACCTCTTCGTGACAATGTGAAACAAGCAGTTAGAAATTATTTATCTCAATTAAATGGTGAAGATCCAACAGAATTATATGAGTTGGTTTTATCTGAAATTGAGCACCCAATGTTAGATATGGTTATGCAATATACTCGTGGTAACCAAACTCGTGCAGCGACAATGCTAGGTATCAACCGTGGCACATTACGCAAAAAATTAAAAAAATACGGTATGGGCTAACCTGTATTTGTTACAAGATTGATCTGACCCCAAAAAGTTAATCTTACAGGGGGTTAATGTTTTTATTCGGCTACCTACCACCGATAATTGACGAGATCTTTACACCTACTACTAACCAACAAAAATAAATCCAGTATCGAACTGGACCTATTAATTTTTATAGAACTATTTAAAACTAATTTACAGTGACCATATTTTCAAATATCCAATCTGGCATTAATAACAATCAATGTATTTCATTCTTTAAGCGATTAACTATCTCAGCATTAGCTGGGGGAAATTGACCTTCTTCCAGCTCGGATTGATGAATCCAGAAACCTTCTTGTCCTTCTCGTCCGAAAGGCTCACCAATCCACTCTTCAACTAAATAGAAAAAGAATTCTATGGTCTTGGTCGGATATTCAAAATGAAAATGATCGTATGGGAAAGCACTTAACGTAACAATGCCGATCTCTTCTTCTAATTCTCTTTTTAATGCTTGCTCAGGTGTTTCGTCAGGTTCAATTTTTCCACCTGGGAACTCTAATGATTGTGCAAAATCTTGCCCTTCTAAACGCTGAGTGAGATAAATCTGCCCAAATTCATTACGAATAATGCCTACGGCAACTTGTATCTGCTTTTTTGTCATTTCATTTCCTAATTGTGAAAATAAACATAGAGTGATTAAAACAAAGCGGTCATTTCTTGCAAATTTTTTGCAACATCTGACCGCTTACGTTAGCTATTAAGCATATTTTGCTTTATTACCGTGGCAATGTTTATATTTTTTGCCTGAACCACAAGGGCAAGGTTCATTACGCCCAATATTCAGATTTGATAAATCTTGTTCTTCTGCCAGTGCATTTTCTTGTTCACTGTTTTCTTCGTGATAATGTGCAGATTCTTGCTCTGCTAGTGCTTGACGTTCACGCTCTGCTTGTTCCACTTCTTCTTGGCTACGCACTTGAATGCGGCTTAGAATACTAATCACATTAGATTTTAAGTGATCAAGCATATTGGTAAACATTGCAAAAGACTCTTTTTTATACTCTTGTTTCGGATCTTTTTGAGCATAACCACGCAAATGGATACCTTTACGCAGATAATCCATTGCAGAGAGATGCTCTTTCCAAAGTTCATCAAGATTCTGTAACATTACCCCTTTTTCGAAATTACGCATTATTTCTTCACCTACCATTGCTTCTTTTTCAGCATATTGGGTTTTCGCTAGAGAGATAATACGTTCACGCAGGGTATCTTCGTGGAGATCTTTTTCATCATTGAGCCACTGTTCAATAGGAAGATCCATTGCAAATTCTTGTTTTAAGCGATTTTCTAACGCTGGAATATCCCACATTTCTTCAATAGATTGTGGCGGAATATATTGATCGATTACCGCATTGAATACATCTGTGCGAATAGTATCGATCATCGCTGAAATATCATCGCTTTCTAATAAATAATTACGTTGCTCATAGATCGCTTTACGTTGTTCGTTCGCAACATCGTCATATTGTAATAATTGCTTACGCCCGTCAAAGTTGTGTGCTTCTACTTTGGCTTGGGCAGATGCAATTACTTTAGTTAATAATTTAGATTCCATTGCTTCGCCTTCTTCGCTAAAGGCTTTACGCATCATATTTAATTTACCTTCGTTAAGGTAAATACGCATTAACGCATCGTCTAAAGAGAGATAAAAACGTGAAGAACCTGGGTCACCTTGACGGCCTGAACGTCCACGTAATTGGTTGTCGATACGGCGAGATTCGTGGCGTTCTGTACCGATAATGTGTAAACCGCCCGCTTTCATTACAATCTCGTGACGCTCTTTCCACGCAGACTTAATTTCTTCAATTTGCTCTGGTGTTGGGTTCTCTAATTTAGCAATTTCAGCTTTCCAGTTACCCCCTAATACAATATCTGTACCACGTCCTGCCATATTGGTTGCGATGGTTACCGCTCCTGGATAACCTGCATCAGCTACAATTTCTGCTTCTTGGGCGTGGAACTTCGCATTTAACACTTTATGAGAAATACCCGCTTGTTTTAAGGCTTCAGAAAGCATTTCTGATTTTTCGATAGAAATTGTACCTACGAGTACAGGCTGGTTACGAGCCATACATTCTTGAATATCTTTAATAACCGCTTGGAATTTTTCTGGCTCACTCTTAAACATTAAATCGGTTTTATCATCACGAATCATTGGGCGATTAGTTGGAATAACAACCGTATTTAAGCCATAAATTTGTTGGAATTCAAAGGCTTCCGTATCTGCCGTACCAGTCATTCCCGCTAGTTTTTCGTATAAGCGGAAATAGTTTTGATAAGTAATGGATGCAACAGTTTGGTTTTCACCTTGGATATTGACTTTCTCTTTGGCTTCAATCGCTTGGTGTAAACCGTCAGACCAACGGCGACCTGCCATTGTACGCCCAGTGTGTTCATCAATAATCACCACTTCACCATCTTTTACAATGTAGTCCACATTTAATTCAAATAATTTGTGAGCTCGCAATGCTGCATAAACGTGATGTAATAAGCTGATACGAGCAGGGTGATATAAAGTTTCGCCTTCGTGCATTAAGCCCATTTGAGTAAGCAATTCTTCCACTTTCACTTGCCCACGCTCTGTTAAGTGAGCCTGTTTACTCTTGAGATCTAAGGTGAAATCGCCTTCACCCGTATATTCTTCGGTATCTTCTTTCTCTTGTGCGATTAAGTGTGGAATGATGGTATCAATCGCTTGGTAGATTTGCGTAGCATCTTCCGCAGGGCCTGAAATAATCAATGGTGTACGAGCTTCATCAATTAAGATTGAGTCCACTTCATCGACTAACGCATAATGTAATGGGCGTTGAAAACGTTCTTCTTTTGAATGTGCTAAGTTATCACGCAAATAATCAAAGCCTAATTCACTGTTAGTCGCATAAGTAATATCCGCTTGATAAGCTGCACGCTTTTCATCAGAGGCTAACCCTGGAATATTGACTGCAACGCTCATTCCTAAAAATTCAAATAATGGGCGGTTAGTTTCAGCATCTCGGCGAGCCAAGTAATCATTGACGGTTACAACGTGAACACCTTTACCTGTTAGGGCATTTAAGTAGCAAGGTAGCGTTGCCGTTAAGGTTTTACCTTCCCCTGTACGCATTTCTGCGATGTTACGTTCAGTCAGCACCATACCACCGATAAGCTGCACATCAAAATGACGCATTCCTAATACACGTTTGCTAGCCTCACGCACTGTCGCAAAAGCTTCGTGTAATAGGCTATCTAACGTTGCCCCTTCAGCAAGGCGTTGTTTAAATTCTGCAGTTTTAGCTTTTAATTCATCATCAGTTAATTTTTCAAATTCAGGTTCTAATTTGTTAATTTGCACCACACGTTTGTTTAAACGGCGTAAAGTACGATCATTGCTACTGCCAAAAATTGAAGTCATTAATTTTGTAAACATAAAATTCTTTCCTAATAGAAATAGTATTAAAAATGGGAAATGAGTGGCATCAATAGATACCAAACTGTAATAAAGCAAGTTGGAAAAAATTAGGCGTAAGGCCCAGCTCGAATTGGTGGGGTAGCAATATCATCAAAGCGGTATGCTTTTGTAAAAAATTCGCAAAAAACAACCGCTTGTTTTTCAATAAAGTTTAAGGAAAATCGTGGTTCAATGAAAAAATAATTTTGTTCTTTTTCATTGTATTGAATCTGCGATAAATCACTGAGTGTCAGAGTTTGTTGATTTGCAATGGCACTTTGTTCGGTTTCATTTAAAGCTGGCTGTGCATTAGGTAAGGTCAAAATCGCGACCATTCCTAAGAACAACTGTCCTAAAAATAGTTGCGACCAAAATGCAGGTTTATGAAACTGTCGAAAAAGACCCATAATAAAATTAACTCGAAAAAACTATGCTGATTATACGATACTTTTGTAGAATAAGGCAGATTATTGTGGCAAAGTTAAGAAAAACAAGGGTAACAATTGTAAATAAAGATGAAAATTCAACCACTTAAAAATATTGCGGACATTTTAGAGAACTCAAGTCTAACTAAGCTTGTCCAACGTAGCAATGAAATCAATCTATTAAATTTTAAAATCCAACAGATTCTTCCAGCTCAATATCGGAATCTTTACCGAATTATCAATTTATACGATAATCTATTGGTTATTGAAGTTCAAAATGCCACGATACGACAAGGCTTTTTATTACAACAATCAATGTTATTAGATTTAATTCAAATAGATTTCCCACATATTACACAGCTAGAATTAAAGCTAAATCCTAATTTTAAATCTGTTTAACCGAATATCAAAAAATTAAAGAGGAAAGCAAAAATGAAAAAAATTGCCCTAATCGCTTTTACTACAATGTTAGGGGCTTGTTCTCTACTGCCACAAAAAACCGTATCTGGTACTTATAAGGGTTCTTTACCTTGTGCAGATTGTGAAAAAATTGATGCTGAGCTTGTGTTAAATTCAGATAAAACTTACCAATACAACACCGTTTATTTCAAAAATAAAGAGCAACATCCTTATACGGAAAAAGGAAACTATATTTGGGATAGCAATAAACCTAATGTTATTCGCCTTACAAATTCAGGTAATTTGACTTTATTAGTGACTGATACTTATGTAGAAGTGTGTGATGAAAATGGTAATCCTACTAAAACAAAAAATAACTATAAATTACAGAGATTGAAGTCCTCCTCGCTCTAAAGAACGGTGATTCCTAGTACAACCTGATAACATTGCATTATCAACGTCAGGATGAAAATCCTTAGCAGACCAACTCAAATGGTGACAATTTTTAATACATTGCTGACGTTCCAACGTGCCGTGTACCGTAAAAACAATAAGCAAGTTCGGGATTCTGATAGTACGCAAGCGGTGTGATAAGGCGAATTTTTTGCAAATAAAATAGGGAAAGACACCGCTTGTTCTCTACTTACTCTCGGCTTAACGCATTGATCGGATTTAGCCCTGCTGCATTTTTAGCTGGCATATAGCCAAATACAACACCAATAATGGTCGAACAGAATACAGCCGCTAAAACAGAGGTGGTAGAAAATACCATTGTGAAATTTGTGGTAACAAGATTAAAGATTTCTCCAAGCAACATTGAAAGTAGAATTCCTGTAATGCCACCAATTAAGCAGATCAGCACAGCTTCAATTAAGAATTGTTGCAGAATATTCGATTGTTTTGCACCAATTGCCATTCTCACACCAATCTCTTTAGTTCGTTCCGTGACAGAAACTAACATAATATTCATTACGCCAATACCACCGACAACTAATGAGATCAGTGCAATAGATGAAATGAGCAATTTCATTGTGTCGGTTGTACTTTCAATGGTTTGCTTAATTGTATTGGTATTCATTACAAAAAAGTCTTTTTTACCGTGTCGCACTTCAAGTAATTGAGTAAGATCTTTTTCGGCAACACTTGAATTCACTTCATCATTTACTTTTACTGTAATGGAATCAATTTTCTGATTACCTGAGATTTTATTCATTGCTGTGGTATAAGGTGTATAAATGGATAAACTAGATGTTGTTGGCCCCATACTATTCATTGCCGCCACACCAATCACTTTCAATGGTTTTTTGTTAATCATAACAATTTCACCCAAAGGGTTTTGCTGATTAAATACCTGCTTTACACTGTTTTCATCAATTACTGCAACCTGAGCATTCTGCTTAACTTCATCTTGTGAAAAAAGGCGACCTTGCTTTAATTTCATTCCTTTCACGTCAAAATATTGTTCGCCAACACCACGCACTTGTGCGGAAAAACTTTGATTACGATAGGTTAAGTTTCCGCTTACTGAACTATTTGGCGTAGCACTTTCGATATAGCTCTGTTTGGCTAAGATCTCCGAATCTGCGACGGTAAGATTTTGCATTCGTTCTGCTCGTCTGTCGCCAAATCCTGTTCCATTAAAAATATCCATTGTGTTTGTACCCATTGAATTGATATTTTCTAAGATTTTTTGTTGCGAGCCATTACCCAATGCCACCACACTGACCACAGATGTTATCCCAATAATAATGCCAAGCATCGTGAGCAATGAGCGTAATTTATGTGCGATAATCGCATTCACTGACATTTTAAATGATTCAATAAACTGATCTTTATAAAATCGCCAACGGCTTTTTTTCGGTTGAATAGTTTCTGATTTAGCCGCGATATGCGCTGATTTACGCTGATCTTGAATAATCTGACCATCTTTAATTTCAATCACTCTATTCGCAAAATCTGCAATTTTTTTATCGTGGGTAACGAGAATGATGGTATGTCCTTCTGCGTGCAGTTGTTGCAAAATTTCCATTACCGTTTCACCGCTTTTACTGTCTAATGCCCCTGTTGGTTCATCGGCTAAAATAATTTCACCACCATTCATTAAAGCACGAGCAATACTGACGCGTTGTTGCTGACCGCCCGATAGCTGATTAGGCTTATGTTGTAATTTATCTTTTAAACCGAGCTTTTCTAATAATTGCGCTGCTCGTTGTAAGCGAGATTGTTGATCAACCCCAGCATAAATGGCAGGAAGAGCAACATTTTCTAATGCGGAAAGAGCGGATAATAAATTATAGCGTTGGAAAATAAAGCCGAACTTACGTTGGCGTAATTCAGAAAGTTGATCACTATTTAACTGACTGACTTCGGTGTTGGAAATTTTATATGAACCTGAGTTTAAGCTGTCTAAACAACCAATAATGTTCATCAAGGTTGATTTACCTGAACCAGATTGCCCAATAATCGCAATAAAATCCCCTTTTTTAATTTCAAGGTTAATCTCTTTTAAAATATGGGTACGATTATCCCCTTCTCCAAAGTATTTATTTAACTGTTTGATTTCAATAATGTTCATTTGGCTAACCTACTAAAACATTCTTGGGGTACGAACGGCATTACCCACTTTTTCATTATTTTGTAATTCTGAAGAAATCACTTTTTCCCCAGCGTTTAATCCCGAAAGAATTTGTGTATTCACATCATCATTTAGTCCGATGGTGACTTCACGTTGCTCCGTTTGGTTATTGGCGGTTAAAACCTTCACAAAGACTTTATTTTGCTGTTTTTTTAGGGTCATTGTTGGCACAACTAATACATTTTCAAGGGATTCAATCGTAATCGTATTTTGTGTTGTCATTCCAATGCGTAATTTATTATCGGGGTTATCCATTACAATATTCGCATAGTAATAGACCGCTTGTGTATCTGATACATTCTCAGCATATTGATTATCGGTCAAGGTCGTCATTGCAGGATCAACGGAGTTGATAACGCCTTGATATTTAGTATCAGGATCAGAAAGCGTACTAAATTCAACGGCCATTCCTGCTTTAACTTTTGTAATATCGCCTTCAGAAATCTCAGGTTTTACTAATATTTTGCTTAAATCAGCAATTTGGACAATGGTTGGTGTTGTTTGGTTGGCATTGACTGTTTGCCCTTCTGAAACAGGAATTGAAATGATCGTGCCGTTAATCGGGGCAACAATTTTCGTGTAAGCCACATTTGTTTTCGCATTATCCACATTGATTTCAGCTTGCTTAATTGAGGCTTTAATCTGCTCAATTTCAGCTTCTGCCAAAGCTAAGGTGTTTTTGCGAGTATTTAATTCATCTAGTGAAGTTGATTTCTTATCATAAAGTGATGCTAGACGTTGATAAGCAGAGTTTGCTACATCATAGCTTACTTTTTTAGCCTTGAGCTGTGCCTGATAAGAGCTTAATTCTGCTTGTGCTGTGTTCAAGCTATTCAACTGATTTTTGGAGTCAATTTCAGCAATTACATCGCCTGCTTTAACTTGCTGCCCTAGAACGACATAAATTTTCTCAATTTTACCTGAAACTTGCGCCCCCACTTCTACTCGCTGGCGAGCCCTGACTGTACCAGTAGCAATTACAGATTTTTTTAGATCCGCATATTGTGCGGCTTCCGTTAGATAGATCGTTTGTGAATTATTCGGTTGAATAAAATAAAAATATCCCACACTGCCTAAAAGCAGTAGTGCAACTAAGCCTAAAATGAATTTTTTCATCTTGATTTCCTAATAGAATAAATTTACCTACTATTTTAAAGGGTATTTCTTAATGAAATCTTAAGTAAGTGAAAAGTTTCGGTATTATGTAGCAGT